>DASRTX010000197.1:0-46290 GCA_035655715.1 Myxococcales bacterium
TCGTACGAAGCCGTGACCCCAGGGATCTGGTTTGGGTCGAAAGTAGGACCCACATCGAAGAATATCCCCTGCATGTACGATGGTCCATAACGATCGTACCATTGTTGTACATGTGTCAAGGCGTCCCCTCTCGGTACTGAAAGCCCGTGACCAGTATATACATAGCCGTAAATGCTCTGTCCCGCCTGGATATTCGAGCTGAACTGGCCCTGGGCATTCAGCAGATCGGCGCCCCCCTTCTGCTCGAAGGTGTCCCGGCCACCACGATTCTCACCCAACGCCCTGCATTCTGGATGCGCACCCAGTCCCTGGGTTGGGAAGGGTCAGTTTGAGTGGTGGTCTCGAAAAAGGCGGGTATGGTGACGAGTTGCCTGGCGGCCTCGCACAAAGCATTTGGTGGGCAGCCGCCGCCGGGGGGAACTCGCAGCGCATGCGCCGCCGGTGCGAAGGCGAACGCCACCATCACAGCAAGCACTCTGCGATTCATATGAATGCTCCTTTCGGACTACCCACTGATTCTACGGATTCGAAAGAGCCGCCAGCCTTGGCCACCACTGGATGCCGCAACTGCCAAACCCCTGACGGAGCAAGGTGCCGTCGGGCGACAGCGTGTCCGAGGCGTTGCAGACGCCGGAATCCGCAAGTGGCAGCTTTTGGCAAGCCCTGCCGGAAGGAGCGATCAGCAAGACCGCCCGGGCGCATGAGGAATCCACCTGTTCGGCGGCATAGGCCCTGGCTCCTGAAAGCAACTGGAGCGAGCCATCATAGGACTGGAACCAAGGGGGCACCTGGCCCGGGACCGATTCGCCGCTCCCATAGGAGGCATACCAGCCTGACGGCGATATGGCGCCGCTTCCCGCAGGCGCGGGCGCGTGGAAGAAGGCAAACCCGCCTTCGCGAAGTGGAACGATGTTGCCCCAATCTGCGAAGAACGCTCTTCCGTTTGCTGCAGTGTAGGTGGGGAAGATGGGTTGAAAAGCGTCGCCGATGGGCCCTCTCGCGTTCATCCAGCGGGCGCTGAAGGTCCAACTGGACGGGGGTGGCGGCGCGCCCAAAGAGGGAGGAAATTCAAATGAAAGCACCAAGGCGTTTCCCTGTTGATCGAGCAGGATTCGCCAGGAGTTCTCGTTGTCGGCCGTCGTCCACTCCATCACGGTATGCCAATCGCCGAGCGGCTTCATGACCTCGTCAACCCAGCGGACCTGAAGGTAGGATTGAAACGTGTGGGGGGGGGCGTCTGCGACCGTGCGCTCCAGCACGTACCCTCCGCGCGGGTTCGCAATCACTGCGTGAACCGTCGTGGGGTCAGGTGCTTCGAGTGGCTCCAGCGATGTGCTGAGAGCGTCGGGTCCGAGGAGGCGAGCGAAATGACACCATGGCCGGAAGTTCTGAGTCAGAAGCACAAAGCCTTGGGAGCGCGGCGCGGCTACAATCTCGAACTCGTGGGATCCGTTGGAGACGAACACCGCGCTCGTGCCGTCCCCGCGCAGAAAGGTATACCCTGCTGATGCATTGTTCGAAAGCGAAAACACCGCAAGATTGCCGCTCCCATCGACGATCGCTGGATCGCACGACGCCGCGGGCTCAGGACCGCTCCAGGATAGCTGATGGGGCACCGCTCCGGGCGCCATCGCACTGCACTCAGGGTCGCTCGACAGGGTAGTCCAACCCATGCCCTGCGGCGGGGCGACCGAGGCGCGGCTGCCCGCCGCCCAGGAGATACCGCCATCGTCGGGCGAGGGAGCGAAACCGCTGCACGAGCCGACGCCATCATCGACCGTCGGGCCGTCGCCGCCGTCAGTTCCTGCGTCGTCCGGTGTTTGCTGGATGACTCCAGCGTCCGTTTCCGTCTGGGCTACACGTGGACAACCAAGCGCGGACGCGGCAAGAGACAAGAGCAAGGCTCCGATCCGGGCTCGAACGTGGGGTGGCACGGCTCGGAGCACCTGCAATCAATAGACCTCAATGGTAATACGGCGTGTTTATGATGATCCTCAATCAGGACCATCTCGGTATCAGTAAGGATTGCCGCGGCTGACCAGTATTGAACTAGAATAAGTTCATGAGGGCGGCAAGAAGTTCGGGCCGCGAACATGTGCGTATGGTCCTTCCCGCGCCACGAGAACGAGATCGGGCAGAGCGAGACTGCTCCGCTATCCCACCTTCACGACCTGCTTCCCCTTGTTCTCCCCTCGAAGCATCCCGAGGAACGCCCGGGGCGCGGTCTCGATCCCTTCCGCCACGGTTTCCCGCCACCGGATCCGCTTCGCCGCGACGTGTCCCGCGAGCTCGCGCAGCGCCTGCGGCCACGACTCGAGGTGCTCCGACACGATGAACCCCTGGACGAGGAGGCGGTTGGTCAAGAGCGATCGGACGTTGTGGAGCGCGATGTCCTGGCCGTCGTAGCCGGCCACCAGCCCGCACAGCGCCACTCGCCCGAAGGCGTTCATCCGCGCGAGCGCCGAGTCGAAGACGGCGCCGCCGACGTTCTCGAACACGACGTCGATGCGGTCCGGCGTGGCCTTCTTGAAGTCGTCCTTGAACGAAGGCGCCTTGTAATCGATGCAGGCGTCGAACCCGAGATCGCGCACCACGTGCTCGCATTTGGCCGGACCGCCGGCGACGCCGATCGCGCGGCAGCCCCCGATCTTCGCCAGCTGCCCCACGACGCTGCCCACCGCGCCGGCGGCGGCGGACACCACCACCGTCTCGCCCGGCTTCGGTTTGCCGATCTGCGAGAGTCCGTACCACGCGGTGACTCCCGGCATCCCGAGGACGCCGAGATATGCCGAGGGCGGCGCGATCGAGGTGTCGATCTTGCGCACCGCCTTCGCGTCGGCGACGTGGAACTGTTGCCACCCGCCCATCCCGGAAACGAGGTCTCCCTTTCGCAGGGCGGCATCCCTGGACTCGATCACCTCCGAGATGGTGCCGCCGATCATCACCTCGCCCACGGGCTGCGGCTTTGCGTACGAGCGCGCGTCGTCCATGCGGCCGCGCATGTAGGGATCGAGCGAGAGGTAGAGGACGCGTCCGAGGATCTGCCCCTCGCGAGGCTTAGGCACGTCCGTGTCGACGATCCGGAAATTGCTCTCCTGGGCCTCACCCTGGGGACGGCTGGCCAGCAGCACCTGCTTGTTTCGCATGGGCCCCTCGGCGTTCCGCGGTACGGATGCGTACGATCCTATCCTGCTGACGAATCCCGGCCAAGTAAGGCTTGCCGTCCCGAAAGGGTGTGCCGGCAAATGTTCCTTGGCCTTTCGTCGTATCTATCGGTAATTAAATCCCGAATTATGATTACACAGTAAACGAACACCCGCGATCCGAAAGTGTGTTTCGTTGAAAAAACAAACGCCTGCGGCCCGCCTGCTCGAAACGGTACGGTGGTTGCAGCCGGGGAGACGTTCGGCCACCTGGCCACGGACGAGGGGGACCTGCCGAAATTCCCGCACGGGTTGATACCGCTGCACATGCCATCAGTCCTAGAGGTGTGTCGTGAAGCGAGGAATCGTCGTGTGTCTTCTGGCGGTAACCGCCATCGCGCCCGCGCGCGCATTCGGACAGAGCAACAGCAGATTCGCCCCCAGGTTCGACGTCGTCCCGGTGGAAGTCGACAACGGCTCTTTCGTCGTCGCGGCCTTCTGGCGCTACGGGTTCGGGTGCTTGCGCGCCCCCTCCACGGGCGATGGATCCGGTTGTATCAACCAGTCCGAGTCGGATCTGCGCAACGAAGGATTGCTGCTGGCAAAGTCCAACCAGACTGCTTTTCCAGGGAAGGCCACCGCGCAGATCAGGGGCGTCAAGGGCTCGTTCCTGTTCGAGCTCGCTTACGATTTCCGCAAGGCAAACTCAATCGAGCTCTCGGACCAGGGATCGGAGTGCAACAACAACTCCCCCCGGTTCGAGATCCAGATGGCCGACAACTCGAGCTACTACATCCCCTGCCAGCTGCCGACCGATGACCAGTCCACGTCGCTCTACTGGAGGCGGCCTGTCTGGGGCGGTCCATCGACCCTGATGGCTTGCATCGGGCCAGGGAGTCCCACGGCCGCGTGCACTCTCACCATGATCGGCTGCACGGACGTGCACGGCTGCGGACTCGACAAGCGGATCGTTTCCCTCCGGATCGTCCAGGACGTCGGTGCGGACGACGAAGAAAACGGTGGCATCGAGCAGTTCGGGCTCACCATCCTCGACAACATCGACGTGAACGGGAGACTGAAGGGCTCGGGCCCTGCTCCGCGGCGTGGCGACGAGGACGAAGGCCAGGGCCGCGACAAGGACGCCCGCGAGTTCCATTTCCTCGACAGCCCGTCGGCTCCCGCGACCAGCACCTTCGACTTCAGCGATCCCATCGCCAAGATGGACCTGGTGGGAGCCAACGGCGTGCGCGGAATCGCTTACAGCGTGGGGGTGCTGGGCCAGCCGTGCGTGAGCTTCAGCGGGGATGGGCTGGTCAACGGCAAGGCCGGCTTCGTGTACAAGCTCAACGCCTGCGATCTCTCAGCGGTCGGATCGCAACTCGGCACGTACGGCATCAGCGTGACCGGGCCGATCGGGACGCCGCCGTACGGCCAGTCGGGAGCGCTGACCATGGGCTTCATCGCGATCCACGTGGTGGCCGGGTTACCGGCTTCGTCGCCGCCCCGGCCATTGCTCTGAGAGCATGGCGCCTCTGCGGTCGGCAGTCGCAAGCACGACGACGAAAGAAGCGAGCAGCGGGTCCACGACCGTGTGGGGCGCTTCCGGCTTCACCACGGCGGCGCAGAAACGGGAGGCGCGGAGTGTGAGCAGCCTCTCGCGCGAACTTCGGGAATGCGGTAGGTTCCGATTCATCGGACGACCCTCCGTCGGAAGTGCGCGCTGGAGCGCGTGAGATTCCGACGCCCGGCTGCCGTGACCTGTCACATCAGGCGTCGTTCCGGCGTGGAACATTGCATTCAGGAGGACCCCCCAATGAAGCCTGTTCTCTGTCTACTCGCCGTGTCCCTCGGCGCGTGCAGCAGCAGCAGCAGCAGTTCGAACGTCGCCCTCAGCGCTCGGGCGGGCACCTTGGCATCGACCGCGGCCGCCGCGGCGGATCAGCAAACGCAGGCGCTGCAGGCGTGCAACGGATTCGTCATCACCCGCGTGCGCATGGTCATCAGCGAAGTGAAGCTCGAGGGCCCGTCGGACGGGGGGAGCTCGGACGAGGTGGAATTCAAGAGCGCACCCATCCTGATGGATCTGCCGCAAACCGCCCTCGACAGCGGAACGACCCAGCAGATCACCGTCGCGGAGGTTCCAGCGGGTACCTACAACGAGATCAAGATGAAGATCCACAAGGTGTCGCAGAGCGAGGCCGGGTCGGACAGCGGCCTGCAAGCGATGGCGGCGGCGAACGCCTCGGTGATGGTCGACTACACCGCGAACGGCGCGACGCGACCCACCTTCGTGTCGTCCGTGGACGCGCAGCAGAAGCTGGAGGGGACGTTCCCTCTCACCGGTGGCAGCCACGCCTTGACCCTGAACATCGACGCGTCCACCTGGTTCACCAAGAGCACGAGCTGCCTGGATCCGGCCAACTCGAACAATTCGTCCGACATCGACAACAACATCCAGAAATCGCTCAAGGCATACAAGGACGACGACCACGACGGCCACGAAGATCACTGATTTCCTTGCTTCGCCGTCCCGCGGCGCCCTCTAGAGAAGCTCTTCGACGAGGGCGCGCGCGTTCTCCCGGACACCTCGAGAGGTCGCCGTGCCAGCGCGCCTGTGCGGGCTGCTTGAAGGGCAATTCCTTCAACGTGAGTCGAGCGGTCCAGGCCCGATCTTGCCGTGCATGACCGCCAGTCCACCCAAGTGCTCGACGCGCGGCAAGGAGAGCAGCACCCGATCGCTCGCGACGACCAGGTCTGCCAGGAGGCGCTGGAAGAAGGCCGCGCTCTCGTATCGGTAACCACCGAGGATGAAGCGGATGAGCCGGCCGAGGAAGAGAAAGTGCCTCCGGCGGACCGGAACCAGGTTGTCGATGACGGCGAGATCATGCTTCTCCAGCGGCCGCTCGCCGGGCGTCACCTCGGTGTGCACCGGCACGAGAAAGCGGATCTTTCGCAGCGTCTTGTTCAGGTTCACCGGCTCGATGCAGATCAGGTCGGCGCCGGGCTTCGCCGAGGCGAGGATCTTCCGCATCACGAAGTCCAGCTCGTCGAGCACGTGATGGAGGATGTTGTCGAACCAGATCACGTCGAAGCTGCCCTGCGGCAGCTGCGCCTCGGCGAGCGGGGCGCAGATGAACGAGACGCGATCGGACACCCCGTCGATCTCCGCGCGGCGCTTGGCGACCGAGATGGCGCCCGGGGAGACGTCGAACCCGGTCACGATGGCGCCGAGCTTCGCGAGCAGGATCGCGTCCTCGCCTTCGCCGCAGCCGACGTCGAGGATGCGCTTTCCGCGCAGGTCGCCCAGCAGGGTGATGCAGTATTCCTTCGGGTACCACTTCCCGGGCGATCTGTACCGATCCACGATCCTGGGGTCGATGGGCTGGAGCTTCTTGATGCTCTCCTCGGCCCAACGATCGAAGAACTCCGCTTCCTGCTTCAGCTGCGCTGCATCGCTCATGATCGCCCTTTCAGATGTTCCGCCACGGTTCGGTCGCGCGTAGCGAGGAGAGGATTGCCCGCGTCGCCGGACTCTTGTTCAAGGTGTAGAAGTGGATCCCCGGAGCGCCGCCGCGCAGCAGCTCCGCCGCCTGCAGCGAGGCGGAGGCGACGCCGAGGTGCATGACCGCCTCGGGTTCGTCCTTGCGCGCCCGGAGCGCCGCCGCCAGGGCCGGTGGCAGCGTCGCCCCGCACATCGAGGTGAAACGCTGGATCTGATCGACGTTTCCGATCGGCATGATGCCCGGGATGATGGGGACCGCGATGCCCGCCGCCCGCGCCCTCCCGACGAACTCGAAGTACTTGCGGTTGTCGAAGAAGAGCTGGGTGACGAGGAAATCGACGCCGGCGTCGACCTTCGCTTTCAGGTGCGCGAGATCCTGCTGCAGGTCGCGGCACTCGACGTGACCCTCCGGATAGCAGGCGGCGCCGATGCAGAGGCGCTGCTTTCTCGCCGCGGCCACCTCCCGGGCCAGCGCGACCACCTCGGTCGCGAAACGGAGGCCGCCGTCGGCGGGGACGAACTCCCGCTGCCCGCGGGGTGGATCTCCGCGCAGCGCCAGGAGGTTCTCCACTCCCGCGTCCATCAGCTCGTTCAAGGCGGAGACGAGCTCCGTCCGCGTCGCCCCCACGCAGGTGACGTGCGCCATCGCCTCGATTTCGAACTCCCGCTTGCACAGCGTCACCATCTCCAGCGTGCGGCCCCGGGTCGAGCCGCCGGCGCCCCAGGTGACACTGACGAACGACGGTCCCAGCGGGCGCAGCCGGCGGACCGCCTCGACGAACTCCGAGCGGCCCGCTTCCGTGCGCGGCGGGAAGAATTCGAACGAGAAGACCGGGTCCCCGCGTTCCCTGGCGAACTCGATGAGCTCGCAGATGCGCACGCTCAGGTCCCTTCTTCCCAGGAGTTGAGATATTTCTCCTGCGCTGCGGTCAGCCGGTCGATGCGGACGCCCATCGCCTCGAGCTTGAGCCGGGCGATCTCGCGATCGATGTCCTCCGGGACCGGATGGACGCCGGACGCCATCGTCCTTCCCTGCTTCGCCACGTACTCGGCGCTCAGCGCCTGGTTGGCGAAGCTCATGTCCATCACGCTCGAAGGGTGGCCTTCGGCCGCGGCCAGGTTGATCAGCCGTCCTTCGCCGAGCAGCGCGATGCGCCGGCCGTCGGGCAGCTCGTATTCGTCGAGGAAGGCGCGGATGCTGCGCTTCTTGCCGTGACGCTCGAGCCAGGCGACGTCGAGCTCGACGTTGAAATGGCCGCTGTTGGCGACGATGGCGCCATCCTTCATCTGCTGGAAATGCTCGCCGGCCAGCACGCTGGTATTGCCGGTCACCGTGCAGAAGAAATCGCCGATCCGCGCCGCCTCGAGGGCCGGCATGACGCGGAACCCGTCCATGGTGGCTTCCAGCGCCTTCAAGGGATCGACCTCGGTGACGACGACGTCCGCCCCCATGCCGCGCGCGCGCGTCGCCAGGCCGCGGCCGCACCAGCCGTACCCCAGGACCACGAAGATCTGTCCGGCGATCAGTCGGTTGGTGGCGCGGATCATGCCGTCCAGCGTCGACTGACCGGTGCCGTACCGGTTGTCGAACATGTGCTTGGTCATCGCGTCGTTGACGCTGATCATCGGGAAGGGCAGGGCGGCGCCGGCGTGCAGCGCGCGCAACCGCACCACGCCGGTGGTGGTTTCCTCGGTGCCGCCGATGAGGCCGGGCAGCAGATCGCGGCGCTCGCGGACGATCGCGGAGACCAGATCGCAGCCGTCGTCCATGACGATCATCGGGCCGTGATCGAGAGCCGACCGCAGATGGCGGAAGTAGGTGTCGCGATCCTCGCCCTTGATGGCGAAGACGCCCATTCCTTCGTCGGCGAGCGCGGCCGCCACGTCGTCCTGCGTGGAGAGCGGGTTCGACGCGCAGAGGACCGCGTCCGCTCCTCCCGCGCGCAGCGTCTGCACCAGGGCGGCGGTTTCGCAGGTCACGTGCATGCAAGCCGAGACGCGGACGCCGGCCAACGGCTTTTCCGCGGCAAAGCGCTCGCGGATGGCGCGCAGCACCGGCATCGATCGCGCTGCCCATTCGATGCGCCCGCGGCCTGCCGCCGCGAGGGAAGGGTCCTTGACGTCGAACTCCTGCGTCCGTTGCTTCAGCGCCGCGCTCGAGTTCATCTTCATCTTGCCTCAGGCTGCTACGGCACCCTGCGCGCCCGACGCTTCGCGAAGCTCTTCGGCGCGACTGGTGCTCTCCCAGGTGAACTCCGGCTCCGTGCGTCCGAAATGTCCGTACGCGGCGCTCTTCTCGTAGATGGGCCGCAGCAGGTCGAGCCCGGAGATGATGGCCGCGGGCTTGAGGCTGAACACCTCCCGAACCGCGCCCTCGATCCGCCTCTCGGGCACGGTCGAGGTCCCGAAGGTCTCGACCATCACGCTGACCGGCTCCGCGACACCGATGGCGTAGGCGATCTGCACTTCGCACCGGCGCGCCAGTCCGGCCGCGACGACGTTCTTGGCGACCCAGCGCGCGGCGTAGGCCGCGGACCGATCGACCTTGGAGGGATCCTTCCCGGAAAAGGCCCCACCGCCGTGCCGGCCCATGCCGCCATAGGTATCGACGATGATCTTGCGGCCCGTGACGCCCGAATCGCCCAGCGGCCCGCCGATGACGAACCGGCCGGTCGCGTTGATCCACGACTGCATGTCCTTGGCGCGCAGCTCGCGCGGAACGATCCGATCGATCAACTCGGCCTGGATGGCCTCGCGCAGATCGCCGGTCGAGATCGACTCGTCGTGCTGCGCGGCCACCACCACGCCGCGAATCACCGCCGGCCTGCCGTCGCGATATTCGACCGTCACCTGCGTCTTTCCGTCCGGGCGCAGCCAGGGGAACCGGTTGCGGCGCAGATCGGCAAGGCCGCGCGAGAGGCGGTGCGCCAGCGCGATCGGCAGCGGCATCAGCTCCGGGGTCTCGTCGCAGGCGTATCCGAACATCATTCCTTGATCGCCCGCCCCCTGCTCCTTGTCGGCGTCGGCGTCGACGCCCATGGCGATCTCCGGCGATTGCCGCTCGACCGCCGCCATCACCGCGCAGGAGCGGGCGTCGAATCCCATTGCGCCGTCATTGAACCCGATTCGCTCCACCGTGCGGCGGACGATGGCCGGGTAATCCAGGGTCGCGCGAGTGGTGATTTCCCCGAGCAGCACCACCAGGCCCGTCTTGACGGCGGTCTCCAGCGCGACGCGGCTGCGCGGGTCCTGGCGCAGGCACTCGTCGAGGACTGCGTCCGACACTTGATCGCAGATCTTGTCCGGGTGGCCCTCGGTGACCGATTCGGAAGTAAACAGACAATCTCTGGAATTCACGCCAATCGCCTCCCACGCCCCGAGCGAGTGCTCGGCTGGTGCAGCGGGAAGGTGAGGAGCGTGCTCCCGTCACGCAAGTGGCCGGGGGAGCGTGCGAAACTGTGCACCGGCAAACGGTCTGAGCGCTTGCTCGCCCTTCGCCCGATCCCCACCTTCGGAGCGGGCGGCAGCAAGGCTGGGCGGGAGGGGCACCTTGGCGGAGGCGGAAAGAAGCGCGCGGTTGCGCGCCTTGCTCGACGAACGGATCCTGGTCCTGGACGGCGCGATGGGAACCGCCATCCAGGCAGAAGGGCTTTCGGCGGCTGATTTCGGCGGCCCTGCCCTGGAAGGCTGCAACGAAAACCTGGTCGCCACCGCACCGGCGGTCCTGCGCCGCATCTACCGCGCCTACCTCGAGGCCGGCGCCGACATCCTCAAGACCAATACCTTCGGCGCGACCCCGCTGGTGCTCGCGGAGTACGGCCTTGCCCACGAGGCGGAAGAGCTCAATCGGGCCGGCGCGGCTCTTTGCCGCGAACTGGCGGACGCGTACTCCGGTTCCAGGCCGCGGTTCGTCGCCGGATCGATGGGACCGACCACCAAGGCGATCTCGGTCACCGGCGGCGTCACCTTCGAAGAGCTGATCGAGCACTACTCGGTGCAGGCCCGGGGCCTGCTCGCGGGTGGTGTCGATTACCTGCTGCTCGAAACCTGCCAGGACATGCTCAACGTGAAGGCCGGCCTGCTCGCCATCGAGCGCGTGCAGTCCGCGCTTCCACCGGACCGCCGCGTGCCGGTGGCCGTTTCGCTGACCATCGAGCCGACCGGCACCATGCTGGCGGGGCAATCGGCGGAAGCCGCGCTCGTCGCGCTCGAACACAAGGACCTCCTCTATATCGGCCTCAACTGCTCCACCGGGCCCAGCTTCATGGCGGACCACCTGCGCACGCTGGCAAAGCATGCGCGGACCCGCGTCGCCTGCGTGCCGAACGCGGGCCTGCCCGACGAAGACGGACGGTACCTCGAGACGCCAGCGCTGATGGCCGCCACGCTGGTCCGATTTGCGAAGGAAGGCTGGCTGAATCTAGTGGGAGGCTGCTGCGGCACGACGGCTGCGCACGTTGCCGCTCTCGCCTCCACGGTGGCGGGCCTGCCTCCACGCGCGATCCCCACCGTCCGGCGCAGCGCCCTCTCGGGCATCGACACCGTCGAAGTCGCCGACGACACGCGACCGCTGATCGTGGCCGAGCGCACCAACGTGCTCGGGTCGAAGAAGTTCCGCGACCTGATCAAGGAAGAGCGGTTCGAGGAAGCCGCCGAGATGGGCCGCGCCCAGGTCAAGCGCGGCGCGCACATCGTCGACGTGTCCACGCAGCAGACGGAGCGCGACGAGGTGGCGGACCTGCGCCGGCTGCTCTTCCACCTCACGCGCAAGGTGCGCGCTCCGTTGATGATCGATTCCACCAACTCCAGGGCGATCGAAGAGGGGCTCTCGCTCTGCCAGGGGAAGTCGATCGTCAATTCCATCAACCTCGAGGACGGCGAGGCGCGCTTCGAGCAGATCGTCCCGCTGGCGAAACGGTACGGCGCCGCGCTGGTGGTGGGCTGCATCGACGAAAGCGGCCAGGCCATCAAGGCGGAGCAGAAGCTGGAGATCGCGCTCCGCAGCCACCGCCTGCTGACGGAAAAGTACGGGATCGCGGAGGAGGACATCTACTTCGATCCGCTGGTCTTTCCCTGCGCGTCGGGAGACGCGAACTACACCGGGTCGGCCGTGGAGACCATCGCCGCGGTGAGGGCCATCAAGGAGCGCCTGCCCCGGTGCAAGACCGTCCTCGGCATCTCCAACATCTCCTTCGGCCTGCCCGCCGCGGGACGCGAGACGGTCAACTCGGTCTTCCTCTACCATTGCGTCCAGGCAGGGCTCGATCTCGCCTTGGTGAACTCCGAGAAGATCGAGCGGTACCCGTCCATCGGGGAGACCGAGCGCAAGCTGGCCGAGGGCGTGCTCTTCGTGCGCGGTGAAGGCCTCACGGCCGAAGAGCGGATGCGCGCGGCCACCACGGCGTTCACCGCGCATTTCCGCGAGCGCAAGCCGCGCCCGGAGGCGACCACGCGCAGGACGCTGGACGAGCGGCTGGCGGGCTACGTCGTGGAAGGGAGCAAGGACGGCCTGCTCGAGGATCTGGACGAGAAGCTGAAGCAGGCGAAGCCGCTCGAGATCATCAACGGCCCGCTCATGCGCGGCATGGACGAAGTCGGACGGCTCTTCAACGACAACCAGCTGATCGTCGCCGAGGTCCTGCAGAGCGCGGAGTCGATGAAGGCAGCCGTGCGCCACCTGGAGCCGTTCATGGACAAGGCGGCGGGCGCGTCGCGGGGGAAGATCCTGCTGGCGACGGTCAAGGGCGACGTCCACGACATCGGCAAGAACCTGGTCGAGATCGTGCTCGCGAACAACGGATTCGAGGTGGTGAACCTCGGCATCAAGGTCCCGCCGGAACGCCTCATCCAGGCGGCGCGCGAGCACCAGCCCGACCTGATCGGCTTGAGCGGACTGCTGGTGAAGTCGGCGCAACAGATGGTGGCGACAGCAGCGGATCTGAAGGCCGCAGGGATCGACGTTCCCCTGCTCGTGGGCGGGGCCGCCTTGTCGCGCAACTTCGTCGACCGGAACATCGTGCCGGCCTACGGCGGCACGGTCGCTTACGCGCGCGATGCCATGGCCGGTCTCGACCTGGCGCGGCAGCTGGTCGATCGCGATGCGCGCGCACGGCTCGAGGCGCAGCTGGCGGAGCGACGCGCGGCGGCGACCCCGCGCAAGGTCACGCCCATCACGCCCGCGGCGGCGCCGTTCGTGCGCAGCGTGCGGCCGGTTCCGCAGCCGCCTCCGCCTCCGGACTACGAGCGACACGTGCTGCGCGGCGTCCCGCTCGATGCCATCTGGCGGCACGTGAATCCAGTGATGCTCTATGGCAAGCACCTCGGCCTCAAGAGCTCCCTCGTGCGGGACATCGAAACCGCGAGCGATGGCGAGCTCGGCGCCAGCGAGCAGGGCCGCAAGTGCCTCGATCTGCGCGAGCACGTCCACGCCGCGATGGAGTGGTGCAAGGCCAACCACCTGCTCGAGCCCAAGGCTGTGTTCCAGTTCTTCCGCGCGCGCGGCGCGGGAGACGCGGTCCTGATCTCGGCGCCCGACCGCGCGGCGCCGTGCCGCTTTGACTTTCCGCGCCAGCCGCAGCCCGGAGGGCTCTGCCTGTCGGACTACCTCGACTCCGCTGAGGACTCGGTTGCCCTGTTCGTGGTCACTGCCGGCGCCGGGGTCCGCGCTGCCGCCGAGGAGTTGAAAGAGCAGGGGCAATACCTGCGCTCGCACATCGTGCAGGCGCTTGCGCTGGAGACCGCCGAGGCCTTCGCGGAGATGCTGCACGCCGACCTGCGGCGGCAATGGGGCTTCCCCGATCCGGTGGGGACGACGATGCTCGATCTCTTCAAGGCCCGGTACTGCGGCAAGCGCTACTCGTTCGGATATCCCGCCTGCCCGGACCTCGAGCACCAGGCTCTGCTCTTCGAGCTGCTGGGGCCGCAGGCCATCGGGGTCGAGCTCACGGAAGGCTACATGATGGACCCGGAGGCCAGCGTGTCCGCGCTGGTGATGCACCATCCCGAGGCGACCTATTTCGCCGTGGAGAAGCTCGCCGCCTGCACGGCATGACGAGTTGGAGCCAAGCATGAGCGTACTGGTCGTCGGCAGCGTAGCCCTGGACTCGGTCGAAACTCCCTTCGGCGTCCGCGAGAACCTGCTCGGCGGAAGCGCCACCTACTTCGCCGCGGCGGCGAGCCTGCTCACCGACGTCTCGGTGGTCGGCGTGATCGGCGAGGACTTTCCGGCGCAGGAGCTCGCGTTCCTGCGAGAACGCGGCGTATCGCTGGACGGGCTGGAACGAAAGCAGGGGAGGACGTTTCGCTGGAAGGGCAAATACGGCTTCGACCTCAACTCTCCGGAAACGCTCGACACGCAGCTCAACGTCTTCGCCGACTTCGACCCCAGGCTGAACGAGCGGCAACGCGAGGCGGAGCGGCTCTTCCTGGGAAACATCGATCCGGTCCTGCAGATCCGCGTGCTCGATCAGGTGCGCAAGCCGGCGCTCATCTGCGCCGACACGATGAACTACTGGATCTCCTCGAAGCGCGAGACCTTGCTGCGCCTGTTGCCGCGCCTGGACGTGCTCCTGATCAACGATGGCGAAGTCCGGCAGCTCGCCGGCGAGGCCAACGTGGTGAAGGCCGGGCGCGCCGCGCTGCGCATGGGTGCCAGGGCGGTGGTGGTGAAGCGCGGCGAGTACGGCGCGCTCTTGATGACCGCGGACCACAGCTTCTACGCGCCGGCATTCCCGGTCGCCGATGTCGTCGACCCCACCGGCGCGGGCGACAGCTTCGCCGGCGGCTTCGTCGGGCTGCTCGATCGGCTCGATGCGCACGAGCCCGACATGCTACGGCAGGCGACCGTGATGGGTTCCACGGTCGCCTCCTTCACCGTAGAGCAATTCTCGCTCGACCGGCTCCGCTCGCTGGACCTGGCGCAGGTCGAGGCGCGCTTCGGGGAATTCGGGCGCCTGACGGCATTTGCCGGGCTTCAACTGACCCGCGGCGCCATCCCGTTGAGAGCCTGTACGGCCCTCTAGGCTCTTCCTTCTTTGGCGCGGAAGCGCCGGCGCATCAACAGCACGACCAGGCCGATGGCGATCCATGCCGATTGCGCCCGCGTGCTGGAGCATCCGGAGCCGAGGGTGGCCGCGCCGACCTGCGGCGGAGCCGCGTCAGGCGAAGGTTCCGGGACCGGGGTGGCGGGGGGCTGGTCCGGGCCTGCGCCGGGCGCCGGAGGAGGCGGAGGCGGGGGCGGGGGAGGGGCCTCGGGCTGGGTGCCCCAGGGGCGCTCAGCGAGCACGTCGTCCATCGTCTTGCCGATGATGAAGCCGTCCAGGTACGCCACCGACGGCGATCCTCCCGCTCCATAGACTGGCGTTCCATCGGGCCACCGCAGGCCAGGGTCGCCGATGTGGACGTTGCGGTACAGGCCCGCACACAGATAGTTGCGCATGCCCGGATACATGTTCGATCCGTAGTGCTTCGGCAGCACGTTCACGCCGTCCACCCAGATCTCCAGGAACCCGGTGTTGGAGTCGGGCGACCAGAGCGCGTGCACGACGAAGTCCGTCCAATGGCCGCGCTGGAGATCGGCGAGCTTGATGGTCTCGCGGCACGCGCTGGTCGCCTGGTCCACCAGGCAGAGGAAGTATTTGCTGTCGTCGGCGCCGATGTAGAGCGGAGCCGAACCGGTCTCCACCCCGCCGTTGGCGTCGTGATGCCATTCAACCAGCCAGCCGCCAATAGAATACGCGTTGGGGAAGTCGGCGAGCTGGTCCCACTTGGGATACTTGCCCACCCATTCGTCGGGCAACATCGATTGCCAGCGGTACCATTTCTCGGTGCCCGCGGTTTCCCAGAGCGTGGAGGGACCGGTGAGCAGGCTGCGCTCGTCGGAATACCCGCCATAAACGTCGCCGAACTTCACCTCGATGCGCGCGGCGTATCCGCCCTGCGCGACGGGGCTCTGCACGGCCTGGATCTGCTGGGGCCGGATGGTCTGGCTCCGGCACCACTGATTCTGTCCGGCGGTGCAGTTGCCGCTCATCGCCGCCGCGCCACTCTCGAAATCGCCCTTCCACACCACGCCCGACGTCGTCTGGGCAACTGCCGCGAAGGGAACTGCTGCAACCGCAAGCACGAAGAGGTTCCTCAATGGCTGTCTCCTTGGCTGCCAACATGGCTGTCGTCAGGTCGGAAACCGGTGGGGCAGGCTGCTTCTTCCCCGCCAGGGAGCGAGTCGAGGGCCTGCCTGTCGAGCACACCGGACTACCTCCGCGCACCTGGGCCGGCGACGCTCGTACAGTCCGCGGAAGTTCTGTTCCCAGGGAAAGAGAGCGTCGATGGGAGCGCATCGATCGATCGCGCGAGAAAAGAGTGCAATTGTGCAGGGAAAAGATTCCGATTGGATGGGCAATCGATTTCGGTACCAAGCAACGCGCTGGATGCACGGCGACTTCCGCGCGCCGCCCCTCATATAGGAATCATTGAATGTACCGGCTTGTATCCCCAATCACCCGTGGTGATCTTCGATCGCTGCGGGGTGCGCGCACGTCGGCGCCACCGCATTGCAGTTCCAGCGAGGCTGGGCCGCGCCCGCGGTCCAGAGAGGAAACCAATGCCATCATCGATCCGACAGCCAGACATCCTCTGGAGGCGCACCACCCTGTGCACGACAACCCTCTTCGCCGCGGCGCTCGTCGTCTGCGGCGGCGCCGGCGAGGCTGCCGCCGCGCTCCGCTGGAGCGCGCAGTACGGCACCAAGCTCGACCTGTCGCAGTGGACGCGCCTCGATTGCGGAGGGACGGGGGGTTCATGCCCGTGCCTGCCGAATTTTGCCGCCGGACGGTGCGACCCGCTCTCCTCCACCACCTCCAGCAGCCACGCCATGCCGAACCCGATCGCGCCCGGAGCGGGAAGCCGGATGCAGGTGGTGCCCGATCCGGCCGGGTCCGCCGACAAGGTGCTGCGTGTGCAGCTGCGCCCCGGGGATGCCTTCAACGACTCGCAGTCCGTGACCACCAGGGTCGAGATGGCGCACCCCAGCTCCACCGGGCAATTCAGCCAGTTCGTCAGGGGAGACGACTTCTACTTCGCCTTCAGCATCTACCTGCCCAGCGCCTCTTTCGACCACTGGAACTGCACCAACACGGCGCCTTCTCCGCTGCCGCCGTCATATGACGGCCGCTGCCCCAACGGGGTTCCGGATGCTCCGTCGGGAAAATACTCCGCGTGGAACGTGATCACGCAATGGCACGGCCCGGGCGGTCCTGACTTCGCGATGCACCTGCAGCGGCTCTACGAGAGCACCACGCAGCAGTATCAGATGTACCTGAGCAGCTTCGACGGGTTCATCTGGCACGACACCGGCGACCCGAGCAAGGGAGGGGCCGTCTTCACCAATACCTGGTATCACTTCATCATCCACATCGTCTTCAATACTCCCGGCACCATGGAGGTGTGGAAGGCGATGGGCAACGGTCCGTTCGTCAAGCAGACGATGAATGGCGGCCATGACGACCACATCCCGGGCTCCTATCTCGTGAACTGTCAGTCGGTCAGTCCGGACGGGACCGTTTGCACCACCAACACGCTCGATACGACCAACGCGCCGCTCCAAGTCTACATGAAACAGGGTCATTATCGAAATCCTACCCTCACCGATTCGACGGAGCTCTTCTACAACCACACCGCTTACGGCGATACCTTCAACGACGTCGCGGCGCTGTTCGCGTCGAATCCCGACTTCGCGCTCGGCGTATCCCCGTCCAGCGTGACCTCTTCCGCCGGCGCCTCGGCCACCGCTACGGCCACCGTGACGGCGCAGAGCGGCTTCACCGGCACGGTGTCCCTCTCCGCTTCGGGCGTGCCCGCGGGCGCCACGGCCAGTTTCACTCCCGCCTCGGTGGCTGGCTCCGGATCCTCGACGCTGACGCTGGCCCCGGGCACCGCCGCCGCCGGGACCTATACCGTCAACGTGACGGGAACCAGTGGAACGATCTCGCATTCCTCGGCGGTCAGTTGGACGATCAGCACCGGCGGTCCGAACCCCGCGGTGTCGAGCCTGAGCGACAGCCTGGGCGGCGCCACCGTCGATTCGACGAAATGGGCGACGCCTGTGCAGACGCTCGGTACCGTGACCGAGGGCGGCGGCTTCCTCCATCTCACGCCCAATTCCGGCACCGGCAGCGCCCAGGTCTACGTGCAATCGAGCGGGCTATACTCGCTGATCGGCTCCGCGGCTTACGTGAAGGTGCCGCAGGTGGTGGCCGCCGACGGGGCCGTGGACAACAACCTCGCGCTCGTGCAGGACGCCGCCAACGCGGTGGCCTGGTGGTACAGCGCCGGAACCCTCACCGCGACGCGGACCACGGCCAACGTCAAGACCACCGTCGTGAGCGTGCCTTATTCCGCGTCTACACACGCGTGGTGGCGCATCCGGGAATCTGGCGGCACGGTCTCCTGGGACACCTCGCCGGACGGCCAGACCTGGACGACGCAAGGGACCACGCCCACCGGCAACGTCGCCTACGTGAGCGCGGTCCGGCCGATGTTCTACGCCGAGACCAGCGGAGCCGGCTCGGCGAGCCCGGGCGAAGCGCGCTACTCGAACTTCAACGTCCCGCCGGCAACCACCTGCACGCCCGCGAACCCAGCGGTGGCCACGCTGAGCGACACGTTCGGCGGCGCCGGCATCGACAGCACCAAGTGGGCGCCGGTGCAGCAGACCCTGGGCACTGTCACCGAGTCGGGAGGCTTCCTGCACCAGGCACCGAATGCCAACGTCGCCGGGGCGTCGCTTCTGCTCCAGAGCAACGGGACCTACTCGCTGGTGGGTTCTGCCGCCTTCGTCAAGGCTGCACAGATGGTGGGAAATGGCGGGATCGACACCAACTTCACGCTCTTGACCGACAGCTCGAACCTCGTCTCCTGGTACTACGAGAACGGATCCTTGCACGCGCGCAAGGTCGTGGCGGGCGTCGATACGACGCTGGCGACGGCCGCGTACTCGGCGACGACGCACGCCTGGTTGCGGCTTCGCGAGAGCGGCGGGACCGTATTCTGGGAGACCTCGCCCGATGGCACGACGTGGTCCGCCCTGGTGTCCGCGCCGACCACCAGCGTTCCGTTCGTCTGTGGGGGGAAGGTCGTCTTCTTCACCGAGACCTGGGGCACGGGTTCCGCGTCGCCCGGCGAGGCGCGCTACGCCAACCTGAACACCGCCGCGGGAAACGGAACCCAGCCCGTCTCCTCGCTCTCCGACGCCTTTGCGGGAACCACCGTCGACACGACGAAGTGGACGGTTTCAGCGACAGGCGGGACCACCACGGAGGGCGGCGGGTCGCTCAACATGGCTCCTACCGTGAGCACTCCCACCACCAGGCTGGCCGTCACCAGCGTCTCCAAGTACACGCTGACGAACTCGCAGATGCAGGTGAAGTTGACCAGCGTCCCGCAGGGTAGCATCAACACCAGATTCGCCTTGCTCAACTCGACCAACGAGGACATGGGCTTCTGGATCGAGCAGGGGACCGTGTACTGCTACTACTTCGTGGGCGCGACGGAAATGGACGTCGCCGTGCTCACGTATTCTCCGACGGCCTTTGCTTGGATGCGGGTCCGGCACGACGGAACCACCGTGTTCTGGGAGACGTCCCCCGACGGGGTGACGTGGACGGTCCAGGGATCGATCGCCAAGACCTCGATCTCGTACGCGGACGCGGCGATGAACCTGAAAATCAGCGTCAGTGGCTTCGGCACCGGCGCCAGCAGCACCACGCCGGCGAAGTACCTGAACCTGAACTGACCTGCAGGGCAGGGGGCCCGGCTGGTCCGGGCTCCCGTTTGTTCAGTGAAGCTGCGGCGCGCGACCGTGCAGCACGGCCATCCCTCCCAAGCGCTCCAGGACCGGCAACCTCAGGAGGGCTGCGTCGACGAGCGCCAGCGCGTCGGACGCCAGCTTGCGGGAACGGGTAGCGCGCTCGTAGCTGAAGTCGGGGATCACGAAGCGCGTCAGCCGGCCGAGGAAGGCGTAATGGCGCTTCCGCAGGCCGGGTACGTGGCGCGCGATGATGTCCAGCTCGCCTTGCTCCAGCGGCCGCTCCCCGGGCGTGTGCTCGGTGTGCACCGGGACGAGGAAGCGGATGCGGCGGAGCGTCCGATTCAGGTTGACCGGCTCGATGAAGATGACGAGCCCGCCGGGCCTGGCAGAGCGGACGATCGCGGCGAGCGATTCGTCGAGCACCGGAATGAGATGGTGCAGGATGTTGTCTCCCCAGATGACGTCGTAGTGCCGTTCGGGGAGCGCGGCGATCTCGAGAGGCGAACAGAGGAAGTCGGTCGATCGCTCGAGCCCGCTCAATTTCGCGCGGGCGCGGGCCAGCTCCACGGCGTGCGGCGAGACGTCGAGTCCCGTCACCCGTGCGCCGAGGCTGGCGAGCAGCAGCGAATTCTCGCCTTCTCCACACCCCACGTCGAGCACGGTCTTTCCACGAAGATCGCCGATCAGCCGGTAACAGAATTCCTTTGCGTAGAGGCGGCCTGGCGAACGGTATCGCTCGATCACCTCGCGCGCGATCGGACCGAACTCCTCTGCCGTCTTCCGGCCTGCGAACCGGTCGAAGAACTCGGCTTCCTTATCCCAGCGCGTCTGATCCGCGATCCGCTGCGGAGGATTCGTCGCTTGCATCGGATGCTCCATGGCCGTCCGGCCTACTGCCGAACTTGCGCACCTCCGCTTGCCGCGGCAACTTCGGTTGGGCGCCTGCGACACCTGCGCGGGCAGTGCCCACCAGCGCCCTCTAGAGAAGCTCTTCGACCAGGGCGCGGGCGTTCTCCCTCGACACCTCGAGGGGCTGCCGTGCCAGCGCGCCTTCGGCGAGCACCGGCTCCAACTCGTCGAGCGCCGGCACCCCGTCCTTCCGGTAGAAGAGCCCGATGGGGATGCTGTCTCCCCACTGGCTGCCCAGATCGAAGGCGGCGCGCGGGTCGGCCGGATCGTGGCCCATCTCCTCCAGCTTGCGGGTGCGCTGCTTGAAGAACTCGTGCGTGTTCTCGTGGTTGTAGGTGACGCAGGGGCTGAAGACGTCCACGAAGGCGAAGCCGCGGTGCTCGATGGCGCCCTTGATCAGCCCGACCAGGTGCTTCTGTTGTCCGGAAAAGCCGCGGGCCACGTAGGTGGCGCCGCAGGCGATCGCCATGGGGATGGGGTTGACCGCATTCTCCACGCTACCGAAGGGGGTGCTCTTGGTCTTCATCCCCTTGCGGCTGGTGGGGGAGACCTGGCCTGTGGTGAGCCCGTAGATCTGGTTGTCCATCACGATGTAGGTGAGGTCCACGTTGCGGCGCATGGAGTGGACGAAGTGGTTGCCGCCGATGCCGAAGCCGTCGCCGTCGCCGCCGGTGACCACCACTTTGAGCTGGTGGTTGCCCAGCTGCGCCCCGGTGGCGACCGCCAGCGCGCGGCCGTGCAGCGTGTGCATCCCGTAGGTGTTGATGTAGCCGGGCAGGTTGGACGAGCAGCCGATGCCGCTGACGGTGAGCACCTCGTGCGGCAGGAGCCCCAGCTCGGCCACCGCGGTCTTGAGCGCGTTGAGGACGCCGAAGTCTCCACAGCCGGGGCACCAGTCCGGGTCGGCCTTGCCCTTGAAGTCCTTGACGGTGAGCGACGGGCGGCGCGGCTTTGCAGCGGGTTGCGTCCTCGGCTCGATCTGCATCTCCCCCATCGGATCCTCCTCAGACGCGGACTTCGTGCACGGGCACGTACTTCGTGGTGCGGCCGGCGAGGATGTTCTTCACGCCGTCGGTCAGGTGGTGCGGCAGGAAAGGCTCGCCGTCGTACTTGCGGATGTGCGCGTCGGCGGCGATGCCGGTCTCCGAGCGCAGGTACCGGGCGAACTGGCCGCTGTAGTTGTTCTCCACGATGACCAGGTTGCGCGCCCCCGAGAGCATCCTGGCGATGGCCTCTGACTGCAGCGGCACCAGCCAGCGCACTTGAAGGTGGTTGGCGACGATGCCCTCAGCAGCCAACTGCTCCACCGCCTCGTCGATGACCCCTTCGGTGGAGCCCCAGCCCAGCAGCGTCACCTCCGCAGCGTCGGGGCCGGTGAAGCGCGGGGGATCCAGCAGCGGCAGGACGGCCTCCATCTTGTGGCCGCGCCGCTCCATCATCGCCTGGCGCTTGTGGGGATCGGTGAACTCGTCGCTGATCAACACGCCGTCTTCGTCGTGCTCGTCGGTGGCGACGACGTGCGCGTGACCCGGCGTGCCAGGCACGGCGCGCGGCGAGATGCCGCTCTCCGTCATCCGGTAGCGCTTGTACCCGCCAGTCACCGGATGCTCCGGTGGCGCGCCGTCCAGGCCGATGACCTCGCCGCGGTCGCGCGGCGGATTGAAGTCCAGCTCCTGGGGCTCGAAGCTCGAGAACCCCTCCGACTCGAGCAGGTCGGCCAGCACGATGCCCGGGCACTGGAACTTGTCGGCCAGGTCGAAGATCTGGGGGATGAGATGGAAGCAGTCGCGGATGCTGGTGGGGGCGGCGATGACTCGAGGATAGTCGCCCTGGCCCGCTCCCAGCACTTGCCAGAGGTCGCCCTGCTCGGTCTTGGTGGGCACGCCCGTGGCGGGGCCGGCGCGCTGCACGTCGATGCAGACCACCGGGATCTCCATCATCGCCGCCGCGCCCAGGGCCTCCGTCATCAGCGCGAACCCGCCTCCGGAGGTGGCGCACATCGCGCGGCAGCCGGTATGCGCGGCGCCGATGGCCATGTTGATCACGCCCAGCTCGTCCTCCACCTGCCGCACCATGATGCCGAGCTGGCGGGCGTGGCGCGCCATCCACATCAGCACTCCCGTCGAGGGACTCATCGGATACGCGCAGTAGAACTTCACGCCGGCGGCGACGCCGCCCATGGCCAGGCTCTCGTTGCCGGTGGCGACGGCGAGCCGCTTGCCGGTGTCGGGAAGCGAGAAGGGATACGGCTCGAAGTGGGAGCCGGCGTAGTCGTAGCCCGCCCGGGCTGCCGCCACGTTCTCCGCCACGACCTTCTCGCCCTTGCGGCTGAACTGCTGCGCGAGCATCTCCTCGAAGGGCTGCAACTCGACGCGGACGAGCCGCAGCACAGCGGCCACCGCGGCCGTGTTGTAGTAGAGGACGTTCCCGGTCAGCGCCGCCAGCGGCAGCGGACAGAGCTGGACCCCTTCCGCCGGGGCATTGGGTTTGACCCGGTCGCCGTCGTAGAGGACCGCCGAGCCCTTGCGCATCAGGCCGAGGTGGCGATCCATCGCGTCCTGGTTGAGCGGGATGAGCATGTCCAGCCTGTCGCCCATGCAGCGGACGGGGTCCTGGCTGGTGCGGATGGTGAGGAAGGTGTGCCCGCCGCGGATGATGGACTGGTACGCGTTGTAGGCGTTGATGTGCAGGCCGCGCCGCGCGAAGAGCTTGGAGAGGATGTTGCCGGGCGTCGCCACGCCCTGGCCGGCGGCTCCGCCGATACCGACTGAGAAATCGATGCGGGTCATGGCTCTCGGACTCCGGCTGGAGTTGATCCGCGGGGGCCGCCGAAAGGGTACGGTCGCCGGTGCGAGCCGGCCGGCAGACTAGTGAAACCGCGGCATGGCAGTCAACCCTGCCCCCTGTGGAGGTTGCCGTCCACGTCAGGCGCTGCGGTAAATCCTCCTTGGTCCTTGGTCGTATCCAGGCTTGATTAAATACCGAATTATGATTGCACTGTAACGACCCCCGCGATCCGTTCCGTTGAAAAAACAAACATCTGGGGCGGATCTGCCCACAACGGTACGGTCGTTGCAGCGCCGGGACGTTCGGCCGTCCGGCCAACCATCCCCATGCGAGGAGGCGCAATGACATTTTTGCAGATCGGCCGCCGGGACCCGATCTGATTCTCGCGCTTCGCTCGCGATTCCCGGTCTCTGCTCTCGTGATACCAGGGGGATCTACCCGATTTTCGTAATTCTATCGATCTGCCGATTGCACATGCAATCAATACCAGAGGTGTATCTTGAAACGAGCAGTCGTCGTGTGTCTAGTGGCGGTAGCCGCCACAGCGCCCTCGCGCGCATTCGCACAGAGCTCCAAATTCTCGCCGAAGTTCGACGTCGTCCCGGTGGAGGTCGACAACGGTGGTTTCGTCGTCGCGGCCTTCTGGCGATACGGGATCGGATGCTTGCTCGCGCCGCCCTCCGGCGACGGGTTCGGTTGCATCAACCAGTCCGAGTCGGATTCGCGCAATGAAGGGTTGCTCCTCGTGAAGTCCAACCAGACCGTTTTTCAAGGGAAGGCCACCGCGCAGCTCAAGGGCGTCAAGGGGTCGTTCCTGTTCGAACTCGGCTACGACCTGCGCAAGGCAAACTCCGTCGAATTCTCGGATCAGGGATCGGAGTGCAACAACAACTCCCCCCGATTCGAGATCCAGATGGCCGACAACTCGAATTACTACATTCCCTGCCAACTGCCGACCGATGATCTGTCCACGTCGCTCTACTGGAGGCGGCCTGTCTGGGGCGGCGCATCGCCGCTGGTGGCCTGCATCGGGCAGGGAAGTCCCACGGCCGTGTGCACTCCCATCGAGATCGGCTGCGCGGACCCGAACGGCTGCGGAACCGACAAGCGGGTGGTGACCATGCAGATCGTCCAGGACGTCGGTCCGGACGACGAAGACAACGGTGGCATCGAGCAGTTCGGGCTCTCCGTCCTCGACAACATCGACGTGAACGGGAGACTGAAGGGCTCTGGCCCTGCAACGCGCCGTGGCGACGAGGACGAAGGCCAGGGGCGCGACAAGGACGCCCGCGAATTCCATTTCGTCGACAGCCCGTCGGCTCCCGCGACCAGCACCTTCGACTTCACCGATCCCATCGGCAAGAAGAGCGTGGTGGGGGTAAACGGCGCTCGCGGGATCTCCTACAGCGTCGGGCTGCTGGGCCAGCAGTGCGTGAGCTTCAGCGGGGATGCTCTGGTGAACGGCAAATCCGGTTTCAGCCACACGTTCAACGCCTGCGATCTCTCCGCGGTCGGCCTGCAACTCGGCACGTACAGCATCACCGTGACCGGCCCGCTTGGGACGCTGCCGTACACCCAGACAGGAACGCTGACCATGGGCTTCGTCGCCGTCCACGGGAGTGGATCGGGTTCGCTTCTGACCACACCGTTGCCCTGAGCGTAGGGCGCCTCCGGGGGGTAGCAATCGGAGGCGCCAACCGAGCCGGAGGCGTACTGTGTGTGTCCCGACCACGCGGTGCGCTTCCGGCCTCGGCCTGACGCGGCGTCAGGGCAACAGCCCCTCCGCCAGCGCCTGCCGCATTACCTCCGCCAGCACGTCGAGCGAGCCGCTCGTCTCGGTGCGCAGCGTGACGACCGTCCCCTCCTGGGATCGCGACTCGCCGCCCGCGAGGAAGGGCAGCGGCCTGCGGCCGAGCCGCAGCAGCCGCTCGTCGTAGAACGCGTCCTTCGCCTTCTCCCGGAGGCGATGCGCGAGCTCCACCATGTTGCCGGTGCTGGAGGGATGCATGCCCGGACCGAGAGAGGAAAAATCGAGCTGGTGCTCGGCGAGGTGCGTCGCGCGCCCGTCGCGCGCGTAGACGAGGATCACCTGCTCGGTGGTCTCGTCGCGCGAGTGCACGGTCTTGGTGGAACTGCGGGTCATCTTCAGCCCGCCCGTCACCACCGCGGCGGCGGCCGAGAAGCTCTTTGACTTCACCGTGCGCTCGACGTCGGACCGCGAGGCGCGCAGCCCGCGGAAGATGGCCAGCACGTCGGACCATCGGACCTGCATCGACTCGCCGGACCGCGGCACGAACGTCGCGCCGCCATCGCCGAGGGAGAACGAATGGGCGACGGTGCGGTCCTTGCTGGTCGGGACGGGAAGGGCGATGGAGAGCGCAGCGAGCCCTCCCTTTCGCAAGGAGGCGACGAGCGCGGCGGCCTGCTCGTCGTCGAGCCGCGCGAGGAGCGCCGGAGGCTCGGGCGCAAGACGCATGCGCGTCTCGGCCAGGGTGAGCCCCGATGCACCCGCCAGCACACTCGCCGCCTCACCGGGGTCCCGCGGAGCGCGCGCGATGGCGACGAGCTTCATGGCTGCGCTGCCATGCCTTCTTCCGCGTCGCCTTCGCAGGAGCCCAGCGCGAGCCGCACGGACCACGAGGAGGCTACCAGCACCTCGACGCGTGCCGGATCGAGCCGGTCGATCTCCTGCTGGACCAGGTTGCGCCCCGCAGGCGCCACCTCGGACCGGTCGCGGCGCATCATCTCCGCCACCACCGCCGGGCGGCGGTTCGCGACGGATCCGGAGAGGGTCTCCAGGACCGCCCACGCGCGCAGCGTGATGCGTCGTCTCATCGGAGCAGCCACCGATAGCGAACCTTGGGCGCAGGCGCAACCAGGAAGACGCCTCGAAGCCTGACGCGGCGTCAGGGCCGGAGCCCATCCGCCAGCGCCTGCAGCATCAGCTTCGCCAGCACGCCTAGCGAGCCGCTCGTCTCGGTACGCATGGCCGTCCCCTCCTGGGACCGCGCCTCGCCGCTCGCGAGGAACGGCAAGGGCCCGCAACCGAGCCGCAGCAACCGCTCGTCGTAGAACGCATACTTCGCCTCGGCGAGGTGGGCACGACCTATCGCCTCCCACTTGCGAGAGGAGCCCTGGCGTTTCCGTTACTTGAGGAGTCATCCTTCAACTTGCTCCCCAGGCCGCGTTCGTCGCTGTCGGTGAAAGGGCTTCCGTCGACCTTCCAAACCCCTTCAAGCTTATCGACGGAGCCCACGAAGAAATGAATGGAACCGTCCTTTTGGAACATCACATTCGTGCATTCAACTCCTCGCGCGGGACCGGTCTGCTTCCCAGCATACCGCCTCCATGACTTGGAACGGAAAAACGATTCCTGATGCAGGTCCTTCGAGATCGCGTGTAAGTTGTAACAAAAGGTAGCGTCGATTTAGGCCGATGTGTCCTTGTTTAGCATGCCATTAGGGCTCGCGCCGGCATGTCAGACCCCTCTGGTACGGTCAGGACACGATGGATCCTGCGGGCACCAGTCTCGGAGAACCGCTCGAGAAACTCGCTGCAGCCGCGTCGCTTCTCCAGTGGCCGCTGCCGCGAGAGCGCGACGAGGCCGTGTGTTACGAGGCCGTGCGGGTGATCGACGCGCTCCTCGTGCGGGTCGCGCGCGGTCGCGGGGCGCTTGACATCGCCATCGCTGAAGGGCTCGACGCGCTCTGCGTCGGCGATCGCGTGCTCCGGCTCGGGTATGCGGGCATCGGCGACTACGCGCGTGAACGGCTGGGAATCGCGGCGAGCACCGCGCACAAAATGGTACGGCTTGCGCGTGGGCTTCGCGAGCGGGCTCTGCTGCGCGCTGCGGTCCGCGCCGGCGAGGTGAGCGTCCGCCGGGCCGAGGCCGTCCTTCCTGTCGCAAGAGGCGAGGCCGAAGCGGGCTGGGTGGCGCGTGCGCGGTGCGAGACGGTGCGCGCCCTGAAGGCCGCCGCAAGGGATTGCGGCCATCTACAGCCCGAAGACGAAGAGCAGTGGACGCACATCCGGATGCAAGTGCCGCCGGATGT
This sequence comes from Myxococcales bacterium, assembly GCA_035655715.1. Taxonomy (GTDB): domain Bacteria; phylum Myxococcota; class Myxococcia; order Myxococcales; family 40CM-4-68-19; genus 40CM-4-68-19. Next base: position 27,199 of record DASRTX010000197.1, read on the forward strand.
CCGGCCGGTCGTCGACGAGGCCATGGCGCTCGCGGGTAAACTGCTCGGCGCGGCGGCCCCGCGATGGCAGAGGCTCGAGGCGCTCTGCGAAGAGTATCTCGGTGGCGCGGAATTGGTGGAAGGGACAGGTGCGGCCGCGCCGCCGTTCTCGAACCGCGACCTGCTCGAACCCGCCAAGGAATGGCTGGAGAAGGAGAGCGCGCAATGGGCGTTCCTGGACGAGCCGCAGCCAGTGGAGGCGCCTTCGATCGACCCCGCGGCGACGTTCGATCCGCGGCTCCTCGATTCGGAGCTTCGCAGGCTGGCGAACCTGCGCGACCGGTGGGACGAGGTCTTCGGGCACCTCGCGATGCTGTTCCGGGCCGTCGACGGCTGGCGCCGGGCGAGCTTCGCGTCCTTCGAGCATTACTGCACCGAGCGGTTGGGGATGGCTGAACGCGCGGTCGCGCAGAGGATCGCGCTGGAGCGCAGACTCTACGACTTGCCGGTCCTGCGCGAAGCGATGCGCGAGCGGCGCATCTCCTACGAGAAGGCGCGGCTGATCGCGCGGTATGCAGATGGCTCGTGCGCCAGCGAGTGGATCGAGCGGGCGGCGCGGATGACCTGCGTCGGGTTGCGCCGCGAACTCCAGAGTGCCGAGGAGGCGCAGATGTGCGCGCGGGGTGAGCTCGACGTCCACCTGCCGCGTCGCCTCGTCGGATTGGTCGCCCTGGCGGTCCAGGCGGCGAGGAAGGCAGTCGGGCACCATGTTTCGAACGGCGAATGCCTCGGAATCATTGCCAGGCACTTTGTCGAGGTGTGGAAGCCGGCGCTGGCGGAGCGGAGCAGCGTGCAGAAGGAGGTCCTCGAGCGGGACGACGGCTTGTGTCGCGCTCCCGGGTGCAGCCGTGCGGCGGCGCACGTGCATCACGTCGTCTATCGGTCGGCCGGTGGGACGGACGATCCCGGGAACCTCGTCAGCCTCTGCGCGCCACACCGTCTTCACGGCGTGCACATGGGTTACGTACGTGTTCGTGGTAAAGCCCCCGACGCGCTGCAATGGCAGCTGGGCATGCGATGGGCGATCGACGCGGAGGGGACCAGGCGACGGCACCGGGTGGTAGGTTTCCCAAGAGCGCTCAGCGGTCAAACAGACGTTGGATTTCCGGTGCACTGGTCGTGGTCTGCAGGGCCAGCATCAACAAGATGCGCGCCTTCTGCGGCGAGAGGTTGTCGCCGAAGATGGCGCCGGATTCCTGGAGGGTCTTGCCGCCGCCCTGGAAGCCATAGTTGGGCAAGACGCGGCCGTTCCAGACCCGCGTGGTGATCACCACCGGAATGCCCTTGGCGATGACCTCCTTCACCGCCTCGAACATCGGGACGTTCATGTTGCCCCAGCCCAGCGCCTGGATGACCAGGCCGCGCGAGCCCGCCGCCACCGCCGCCCGGACCAGCGCGCCGTCGGCGCCGCCGTACATGTCCACGATGTCCACGCGCGGCAGGTGCTGCCCGGCCGGGACTTTCAAGGCCACGTGCTGCCGCCGCAGCGGCGCGCGATAGAAGATCACCCGGTCGTTGTCGGTCACCCCGAGAAATCCGAAGTCGCCCGACTTGAACGTCTCCACGTCGGAGGTGTGGGTCTTCACCGCCTCGCGCGCGGCATTGATCTGGTTGTTGAGCGCGATCATCGAGCCCATCCGCTTCGCGGCAGGGGAGACGCAGATCCGGGCCGCGTTCAAGAGATTTCGCGGCCCGTCGAAGTCCTTCTCGCTGGCGTTGCGCTGCGCGCCGATCAGCACCACCGGCTTCTCGCTGTCCACGGTGAGGTCGAGGAACCAGGCCGTCTCCTCCAGCGTGTCGGTGCCGTGCGACACGATCACTCCCGCCACCTCCGGCCGCGCCAACGCGTCGCTCACCGCCTTCTGCAGCTCGATCCAGCGGTCCGGGTCCATGTAGTCCGAGGGCACGTTGGAGAGGTTCTGCACTTCGATCCGCGCCACCTTCTCGATCTCGGGCACCGTGGCGATCAGGTCCTCGCCGGAGATGGCGGGCACCGGGGCCTTCTTCACCGGATCGATCTTCATCGCGATGGTGCCGCCGGTCGCGATCAGGCGCACCACGGGAAGATTGGAGGCCGGCCCCTGCTGCGGCGGGGACGGCGCCGGCTTCGGCGGAGCGGGCTTCTGCTGCGCCTGGGCAGCTGCGCAACAGAGGAGAAATGCGGGCAGGCAGGCGAGCGGGAAACGCATGTCAAGGCCTCCGAGCAGTTTGTCAGCCCCGCTGTTACACTTGGCGGCCATGCCGTTCAAGCTGCGCAGCGACTACAAACCGCAGGGAGACCAGCCCCGGGCCATCGCCGAGCTCACCGCCGGCATCCGGCGCGGCGACAAGAACCAGACCCTGCTCGGGGTCACCGGCTCGGGCAAGACCTTCAGCGTCGCCAACGTGGTGGCGCAGGTGCAGCGGCCCACGCTGGTGATCGCCCACAACAAGACGCTGGCCGGCCAGCTCTACGGTGAATTCAAGGATCTCTTTCCGGAGAACGCGGTGGAGTTCTTCGTCAGCTACTACGACTACTACCAGCCGGAGGCGTACGTGCCGTCGTCGGACACGTACATCGAGAAGGACTCCACCATCAACGACGAGATCGACCGGCTGCGCCACTCGGCCACCCACTCGCTGCTCACGCGCAACGACGTGCTCATCGTCGCCAGCGTGAGCTGCATCTATGGCCTGGGCACCGCCGAGGCGTACTACGAGCTCAAGGTGGCGCTGCAGACCGGCGAGGAGTACCCGCGCCACAAGCTGCTGCGCGACCTGGTGGAGATCCAGTACGAGCGCAACGACCACGACTTCTCGCGCGGCACCTTCCGGGTGAAGGGCGACACCATCGAGATCTTCCCCGCCTACGAGGAGGAGCGCGCCATCCGCGTGCAGCTGTTCGGCGACACGGTGGAGAGCATCAAGGAGATCGATCCGCTGCGCGGGAAGGTGCTGGGCACGCTGGAGAAGATGTCGATCTTTCCCTCCAGCCACTACGTGACCTCGACCGAGCGGCGCAAGCTGGCGCTGGACTCCATCCGCGAGGAGTTGCGCGAGCGGCTGACCTACCTGCGCGCGCAGGACAAGCTCCTGGAGGCGCAGCGGCTGGAGCAGCGAACCATGTTCGATCTGGAGATGATCGAGCAGATGGGCTTCTGCAACGGCATCGAGAACTACTCGCGGCACCTGAGCGGGCGAAAGGCCGGCGAGCCGCCGCCGTGCCTGCTCGACTACTTTCCCAAGGACTTCCTCCTGGTCATCGACGAGTCGCACCAGAGCATCCCGCAGATCGGCGCCATGTACCGCGGTGACCGCTCGCGCAAGGAGACGCTGGTCGAGTACGGGTTCCGGCTGCCCTCCGCGCTGGACAACCGGCCGCTGCAGTTTGGCGAGTTCGAGCGCCTGGTGAACCAGTCGATCTTCGTCTCCGCGACGCCGGCGGAGTACGAGCTGCAGAAGAGCGAAGGCGTGATCGTGGAGCAGATCATCCGGCCCACCGGGCTGGTCGATCCGCAGGTCGAGGTCCGGCCGGTGGCGCAGCAGGTGGACGATCTGCTGGAGGAGCTGCGCAAGCGCGCCGCCAAGGGCGAACGCGTGCTGGTCACCACCCTGACCAAGCGCATGGCGGAGGATCTGACCGAGTACTTCGCCGACCTGGGCGTGCGCGTGCGCTACATGCACTCCGACATCGACACGCTGGAGCGGCTGGCGCTGGTGCGCGACCTGCGCCGCGGGCTCTTCGACGTGCTCATCGGCATCAACCTGCTGCGGGAGGGCCTGGACATCCCCGAGGTCTCGCTGGTGGCGGTGCTCGACGCGGACAAGGAAGGGTTCCTGCGATCTTCCGTCTCCTTGATCCAGACCATCGGGCGCGCGGCGCGCAACGTGGAGGGCAGGGTCATCCTCTACGCCGACACCGTCACCGCCTCGATGAAGGCCGCCCTGGAGGAGACCGACCGGCGCCGCACCAAGCAGCTCGCCTGGAACAAGGAGCACGGCATCACGCCGCAGTCGGTGAAGCGGGCCATCCTCGACATGGCGATCCACGGCATCGCCTCGGGCGCGGACGATGCCTTGGCCGGCAAGGAAGAGCTCGCGGGCTACCTGCCCGAGGACCGCAAGGACGTGCCGAAGATGATCGCGAAGCTCGAGAAGGAGATGCACGAGAAGGCGGAAGACCTGGACTTCGAGGCCGCGGCGATGATCCGCGACAAGATCCAGGCCATCAAGGATCTCGATCTGGGGATCATGCCCAAGCGGCCCGAGGTGCTGAAGCAGGAGGCGCGCGCGGCGGCGGGCTTGCCGACGCGACCCGCCGGCCAGAAGCGCCGCGGCCGGCCCAACGGAAGGCCGGGTTCGCAGCGCCGGTAACGCATGCTCTCCGAAGAGCTGAAGCAGAAGCTCGACACGCTGCCCACCCAGCCCGGCGTGTACGTGATGAAGGACAAGGCCGGCGAGGTGGTCTACGTCGGCAAGGCGGTGAGCCTGCGCGCGCGTGTGGGGCAGTACTTCCAGGAGCGCAGCAGCGACACGCGGGCGTTCATCCCTTTCCTGGAAGACCTGCTCGGCGACGTGGAGGTGGTGATCACGCCGTCCGAGAAGGACGCGCTGCTGCTCGAGAACGAGCTGATCAAGAAGCACCGGCCGCGCTTCAACATCAAGCTGCGCGACGACAAGAACTTCATCTCGCTGCGGCTCTCCACCACCCACCCGTATCCGCGGCTGGAGGTGGTGCGGCGGGTGAAGAAGGACGGCGCGCGCTACTTCGGTCCCTTCGCCAGCGCCTCGTCGATTCGCGAGACACTGAGCATCGTCAATCGCCATTTCCAGCTGCGCACCTGCACCGACTCGGTGATGCAGAATCGCCGGCGCCCGTGCCTGCAGTACCAGATCAAGCGCTGCCCCGCGCCCTGCGTATACGCCGTGCCGCAGGACGAGTACCGGCGCTCCGCCGACGAGGTGGCGCTCTTCCTCGAGGGCAAGGCCGACGAGCTGACCTCGCAGCTCCACGGCCGCATGAAGGACGCCGCCGGGAAGCTGGAGTACGAGCGCGCGGCCCAGCTGCGCGACCAGCTCCACGCCATCGATCGCAGCCTGGAGAAGCAGCGCACGGTGCTGGGCGACCTGCTCGACCAGGACGTGCTCGGCTTCCACCGCGTGGGGCCGGCGCTGGAGATCCACCTGCTCTTCTTCCGCAACGGCCGGCTCACAGGCGGCCGCAGCTTCGGCTTTTCCCGGCAGGAGTTCCCCACCGGAGAGCTGCTCAGCAGCTTCCTCGACCAGTATTACGAGTCGGGCGCCTTCATCCCCAAGGAGCTGGTGCTGCCCTTCGCGTTGGGCGACGACGACATGCGCGAGGTGTGGCTGAGCGAGAAGAAGGGCGAGCGCGTCCGGGTGCACGTGCCCGAGCGCGGCGAAAAGGTGCGCCTTTTGGAGATGGCGATGGAGAACGCGCGCCAGAGCTACGAGGAGAAGGCGCGATCGCAGCAGAGCTCCGCGGAATCGCTGACCCGGCTGCAGTCCCGCCTGCGCTTGCCGCGGCTGCCGCGCCGCATCGAGTGCTTCGACATCTCCACCTTCCAGGGACAGCTGACGGTGGGCTCGCAGGTGGTCTTCATCGACGGCGAGCCCGACAAGAGCGGATACCGGCTCTTCAAGGTGCGCGGCGACGCCGCCGGCGACGACTTCGCCTCCATGTTCCAGGTGCTGTCGCGCAGGCTCAAGCGCGGCATCGAGGAGAAGAACCTGCCCGACCTGCTGGTCATCGACGGCGGCAAGGGGCAGCTCAACGTCGCGCGCGCGGCGCTCAAGGAGCTGGGGCTGACGCTTGCGGACGTGCCGCTCGCCGGGCTGGCCAAGAGCCGCGTGCTGGAGAACGAGGCGCGCTTCGCGGCCCGGCAGGGATTCCAGCTCGCCGAGGCGTGGGCGGAAAAGGCGGGGCCGGAGCCCGAGGTTCCGCAGATCGCCGAGGCCGCCGTGCCGGCGCCGCCGTCGCCGCGGGGCGGTCGCTCGCGGCAGAAGGGCCGGTTCGTGCAGGACGCCATCGAGCGCAGCCCGGAGCGCGTGTTCCTGCCGGGGCAGAAGAACCCGGTGGTCCTGCGCCAGAACACCAGCGAGCTGCACCTGCTCACGCGGCTGCGCGACGAGGCGCACCGGTTCGCCATCACCTTCCACCGCAAGCTGCGGCGCGAGCGCAACTTCCGCTCGATGCTGGAGGAGATTCCCGGCATCGGCGACAAGCGCAAGCGCGCGCTGCTCTCGCACTTCGGCTCACTCAAGCGCATCCGCGCGGCGAGCCCGGAGGAGATCGCGCAGGTGGAAGGCTTCAACCTCCAGCTCGCCGAGCGCGTGCAGCGTTTCCTCGCCGCGCAGTCCGCCGAGTCCGAGGCGCAGGAGGCGGCGCAGGGCGGGGCCGAGCTGGACGGCGGCGCGCAGCCAGACGCGGGACCATTGGATGGCGCGCTGCTGCACGACCGAGAAGACGTGGCCTTCGACGCGGCGGCAGCGGAGCTGGAGGCGCTGGAAGAGGAAGACGCGCCGGAGCCGGTGGAGACGTAAGCGGCGCGCGTGCTCGCGCACATCTGCCCCTGACAGGGCCGTCGTTTCGATGCCGCAGTGCACTGTTTTTCCTTGCCCGCTGGGAATACCTGTCCTACAAGGTCGCCTCCGCAGGCGTGTGTGCCGAAAGGACCGAGAAGCGATGAAGCTCTACCCCAAGATCATCCCAGCCATCGCCCGCGACGTCATCGCATCGCTGATGGCGGACGGTGACATCGAGGTGGAGACGATGCGGGTGGCGGACGCCGAGATGGACATGGCCGCCATCCTCAAGGAATACCTCGCGTCCGAAGAGCGGGTGAACCAGGCCACCCGCGAAGCGCTCGAGCGCCGCGGCTACGACCATTCGCGCTTCAATCAGGTGAAGCGCGAGATGGCCGACGTGCGCGGCTTCAAGATGGGCGACGAAGGAATCGACTACATCATCAACCAGATGATCGAATTCCTGCTCATCTCCCGCAATGTCGAGGAAGTCTTCGCGGAGGACCATTCCATCCGCCGCAAGATCTACCAGGTGTTCAAGAAGCACCTCGACGTGGACGAGGACATCGACCGCGAGGCGCGCAGCCGCCTCAAGCACCTCTCCGAAGGCACGCAGGCCTGGGAGGTGGAGTACCAGAAGACGGTCGAGCAGATCCGCCGGAACAAGGGCCTGCTCTAGTCTTCTATTTCTTCTTCGGCTTCCGTACTCCGGGCGCAGACACCAGCTGCGCGCGGATCACCTTGCCGCGGACCTCTCCCACGGCCACCAGGGGCAGCCGGCGCTCGTCGTCGCTCACCCACACGTGCGCGGTGCGCTTGAGGCGCTCGTCGTCGATCCACACCGCGTCGCCGTCGAAGCGCAGCGTATCGAACCGGCCCAGGGGCGTGTCGATGCTTTCCTTGGCCGCCATCTGGCCCGAGAGCCGCCATACCTTGCGGCCCGCGAACACCTCCATGCAGACCGGTTGCCCCAGGGGCAAGAGCCGCAGCACGTAGAGGGCGGAGATCATGTCCCGGACGCCGAGGTCGGCGCGGGCCTTCACCGGCTCGGGCTCGCCGTTCTTGGTGGCGGTCACGGGAAGCTCGCCGGCCTGATCGGGAAAGTGCACCTCGGTGCCGCGGTGGACTTCGTTCTCGTCCACGTCCTCGCGATAATGGAGCGGGGTGAAGTCCGGGCCGACCAGGGCGGTGGCAAAGGCTTCGTAACGCCCGATGTTGGTGGCGACGAAGGCGTTGGTCTTGGCGCGGGAGCTGAGCTGCGCAACCGCCGTCTTTTCCGACTCGGGCGGCGGCTCGGCGCGGACCTCGAAGATGCCCACGTCGGCGCCCAGCGCGTCGAGCCGGTACTTGAGGACCTCTCCGGCGGCGAACTTCGCGGCCGGCAGGTGCTGCGGCGGGCAGAGCGAGGCGACGAGCAGGGCGAGCATGGCAGCCATACCTAGCAGACTCCGCCGCTGCTGCAGCGATTCACCGCGCGCCGAGCTTTCGCGCCGATTGCAACGCCTCGATGCGCGCGGCCAGGTGCTCTCGCATTTGCGCGTAAGCCTTGGGGTCGCGCGAGAACCCGCGCAACGAAGGCGCCACTGCCCGGGCCTCGGCGCGGGCGAGCGAGGGGTCGCCCAGCTGCGCGCAGAGCGACAGGTAGGCGTGGTCCGCCAGCGAGCGCGCGATCTGCACGACGCGCAGCGACTCCACCGGCACGTCGTGCCGCCCGCCGATGCGCGCCGGCGTCCCCGGGTAATAGAGCGTGCCGTCCCCGTTGCCGCCGAACGCCCATTGGGACGTCCAGGGGTCGCCGTGGTCGTAGGCGTAGACCACGTCGAAGTAGAGCTCGCCCGCGATGTCGTTGGCGAAGGCCAGGGCGCCCATGGCGCGCGCGGCCGTGGCGGGCGCATCGATCATGTAGCTGGGCCAGCCGCGGAACGCAGGGTCGAGCACCGGCTTCCCGTCGCTGCTGCAGCCGTGCGACATGCAGCTCTGGTACCACCAGAGCTTGTCGTACTTCGCCCGCGGGACGGCGCGCGGGCAGATCTCGTTCTTCTCGCCCACGCAGTTGAGCACCGGGGTCCAGAGATCCACGTCAGGCAGCGCCGCCGTCCACGGCGCGGTGACCAGCCGTCGCACGTCGGGCGCATCCTCGCGCAGCTCGCGCGCCTTCTCCTCGACTCCGGGAAAGGCGTCGGGCGAAGGCTCGTCCTCCACGTAGCGGAAGAGGCGGTCCAACCAACCTCGCTGCCGGAAGTGCTCTTGCCACTGGCGGCGCCACGAGCGCCGCTGCGCCCGCGAAAGCTTCCCCGGCTCCCGCAGCTCCACCGAGGTCCAACGCGCGCCGCCGGGCAGGGCGGCGCCGTCGAGAAAGGGACCGACCTCCGCGTCGTAGCTGGTCCAGTCGATGCGCACGCCGTCGTCGTCTTTCTGGAAGGACGGCGGGTCCTGGGTGCCGCCGATCAGCGTGATGCCGCGGCGCAGGGCCATCAGATCGTAGGCCCGGGTGAGCTCGCGCGCCGCCTCCGCAGAGCGCCCGTGCCCCCGCGCTGCCGAATAGCCCGAGAACCCGAACGCGGTGACCAGCGGCGGCGTGAGGGGAAGGTCGAAGGCCCGCGCCCGCACCTCCACCGGCACGTCCATGCCGCCTCCCTGCCACGAGAGGCGGACCGAACCGGCCAGGCGCGAAGGTCCCGCTCCGCGGGGCAGGCAGGCCTCGACGAACACGGCCTGTGCGCGTCCCGCCCTGACGTCCACCGGGAATGCGTTCCGCGCCTCCCCATAGATGGTGTCGCGTGACGGGATGAGCGGGTCGGGCCACTCGCCCGAGCCTCCGTCGGGACCCGACGGCAGCGTTACCGCGACGGTGGCGACGCGATACACGTCAAGCTTCAACTTCCCCTTGGAAGCCGCTGTAAGGCCGATTGCCGGCCCCCGCACCACCAGCTGCGCGCCGGCGCATTCGCCTCCCGCGGCCGCAAGCCGGATGCGGGGCGCGCGCGCCGCCGCGGCCGGAGGGGTCGCGTCGGGTCGGACCTTCTCGGATTCGTCCGCGACCCAGATCTGCAGCAAGGCCAACAGGAGCAGCATGGCGGCTCAAGGTGCTGCGCGGCCCCCGGAAGGGCAACCGCCCGCAGGGCCGAGTGTGACGGGGCGCACGGGCGCAGCGTTTGGCGTTACACTTCCGCGCATGGCTTCCACGAAAGATCCGGCCGCCGGGTACGTCGACGAAGACGAGAGCGAGGCCGGGATGCCGAGCGCGAAGAGCAAGTTCTCCGAATTCGAATGTCCCGCCTGCAGCGCCAACAATCCCTTCGACGATTTCGGCAACAACGACGAGGTGCTCTGCAACTGGTGCGGGCTGCAGTTCAAGGCGCTGGTGGACGAGGACGGCGTCCTCAAGCTGAAGGAACTGTGAAAGGGGTCGCGCGCAGGGAGGTGCGGCGGGTGATGCAGGGCGTGCTCTCGCCCGCCACCGAGGACGACGTGGTGGCGGAGGAACCGCTGGAGATCCGCGCCCAGGGCGAGACGCTGGCCATCACCATGCGCACGCCGGGGGCGGACCGCGAGCTGGCGGTGGGGTTCTTGCTCTCGGAAGGCGTGCTGCGCTCGCGCGACGACGTGGGGCGGGTGGCGCATTGCGGGCGGCCCGATCAGGAAGGCTTCGGCAACACCATCGACGTGGCGCCGGCCGGTGGGTCGGACTTCGACATCGATCGGCTCTCCGCCACCCGGCGCGGCACGCTCACCACCGCCGCGTGCGGCGTGTGCGGCAGGCGCAGCGTCGACGACGTGATCGCGCGCTGCACGCCGCTGCCGGTGGCGAAGGGGGTGCTCGCGGTGGCCACCGTATCCGCCGCCGTCGAAGGACTGCGTGGGAGGCAGCCCAATTTCGCCCGCACCGGGGGCGTCCACGGCGCCGCGCTGCACGACAAGGACGGCGCGGTGCTCTCCGCCTTCGAGGACATCGGCCGCCACAATGCCGTGGACAAGGTGGTGGGCGCGCTGGTCATTTCGGGGCGCATTCCCGGCCACGACGCGGCCCTCTTGGTGGTCAGCGGCCGGGCGTCCTACGAAGTGGTGCAGAAGGCGTCCGCCGCGGGCGTGCCGGTGGTGGCCAGCGTCTCGGCTGCATCGTCGCTGGCGGTGGACCTGGCCCGGGCCACCGGCATCACCCTCTGCGGTTTCGTGCGCAACGGCGGCATGACCGTCTATGCGCACGCCGAACGGCTCGGCTGAGCGTCGCCCGAACTAGAACTAGAACCTTGCGCCGTAGACCGGCATCGGGGAGTTGAAGCCCGTCTGCCGCTCGTCGGAGTATGGCCCGTGCGCGTAGGCCCGGTCCGCGTTGGACGATGCGTCCGCGACGCCGACGATCAGGCCCACGCCGAGGCCGATGCCCGCGCCGATCAGCACGTCGCGCTGCCAGTTGCCCCAGCCTTCGTTCTGCACGTAGTTGCGATACGCCGCCACGCCGCCGCCGGCCAGTGCGCCCAGCGCCGCGCCGCCGATGGCGTCGGTGACGATGATGCTGCCCGCCGGGCGGTGGCCCTGCACTTCCACCACGTCGTCGGGGAGTGAGGTCTTGGGCGCGGTCCGCGCCGCGTTCTCGTCCAGCGTCACCCGCACGTCGTTCGCCATCGCGGCCGCCGGCAGAGCCAGCGCGCACGCGCAAGCCATCGCAACGATTTTCAGCATGCTCGTCTCCTTGTGTGAGTAAAGCTGCTGACCCGGGGGTAGATCCGGCAAGCCTCAGACAGGAGAGCGAGCGCCTACTTCTTCGCAGCCTGGCGACGGCGGGCCCGGGCAGTCTTGGCTTGCCGTCTTCGTTCGAGGAAGCCCAACGGCTTCTCCGCCGGCTTTCGTTCTGGGACCGGAGGAGGAGGAGGAGGGGGAGGACGCGCGGCTTCCTGCAGCGGCCGTCCCCAGGTGCGACCCACCGGAGCGTCGGAGCGGCGCGACTCGACCGCAAACCAGAGCACGCGCCGCACCACCAGGGTTGCGTACGCGCCGGGCGGCAGGGTGAAGGACAGGTTCACCTTGAGCCGGCCACGGTTCAGCTCGTCGGGCCGGGGCTCGTTGACCCGCAGCTTGCCCGGCACGACGAACAGCGGCCGCTCTTCGTGCTTGAAGAAGAGCTGCGGGGTCTCCGGAACGCGCAGGTCTTCGAGCCTGAGCTGCTGCAGGCGCAGCGCCCCCAGCGCCGCCTCGCGGACCTGGTCGTCCTCGAAGGTCGAGTCCGGCGCCAGCAGGGGAAAGCCCGCCGACCACAGCTCGTCGCGCAGCTCGCGCGGCAAGGCGCGGGGGAAGACCAGCGCGCCGGCCTGGTAGCGCAGCCCGATCAGCTCGGCGGCGGGAATCCTCGTGGAGAGATAGCGCTTCACGCCTTCGTTCCAGACGAAGCTCTGCAGCTCGAAGAGGGCCATCGCCCGGATCCGGCGGTCGATGTGCAGGAAGGCGCCCTTGAAGTCGCGGGGGTCCTCGCGCAGCCGGCGCAGCACCGGCGCGTAGCGCTTGCCGGCGTCTTGCGGCGCGCGCAGCTGCCACTCGCCCCAGTGGTCGCGCCAGAACGCCTTCACCTTGGCGTCGTCGCTGTGGTCCAGCTCGCTGGGCGTGGCGAGGAAGGCCTTCAGCGCCGCCTCCCAGTTCCCGCGCACCAAGTGCTTGGCGATGAAGCCCTGGCCGTGCTTGAGGAAGCCGAAGCGCTGCGAGTCGAAGTAGTTGACCACGCCCGCGCGCTGCACCTCGGCCACGCTCTCCCCGACGCGCCCCGCCTCCTCGCGGGAGAGGTCGCGGACCGTCACCTCGAAGCGGTTGGCCGAGATGTTGGCGGAAGAGAGCGGCTGGGGTGTGCGCCCGATCAGCTGGAGGCGCAGATCTCCGGTCTGCACCACCTCCGAGGGCCCCAGGGACCCGCCGAGCACGCCCACCAACTGCTCGGTGCGGCCCTGCTTGTCCTTCAGCCCGCAGATGGAGAGGTCCCGGCGCCGCACCGCGAATTCCTTGGAGATGCGCTCCAACGCCTGCAGGGTGGACACTTTCTGCTTGTCCATCCGGTACACCCAGACGCGCCCTTCCGGGTCCTGATCGAACCGGTAGCCCTCGCGCACGACGAAATCCTCGGGACGCTGCTTGATCTTCACGCGGCGCGGTTACCAGATGCGGCAGGGCCCGTAAAGGACGTGGTAGGCTTCCTCTCCGGGGGAAGAGCTTGTCCGTCTGCGCCGTCTGCTATCGCGACAACGAGCCGGTCGCCGGTCGATGCCCGAGCTGTGGCGCGCCTCGCGCGGAGGCGGCCCGTCCGCTCTCCGCCGACGGAGCGCCCACCCAGGGCACGCAGCCGCGCGCGGAGCGGGCCCAGGGCGCCCATGCCGGGCCCAGGCTGGTGCTCAAGGGAACCGCCGACCCCGCCGTCTACCCGCTGGTGGAGACCAACGTGCTGGGGCGCAGCACCACGGCGTCGGTGAAGCTGGCCGACCGCGAGGTCTCGCGCAAGCACAGCCAGGTGGATCGCGAAGGCGGGGAGTTCGTGCTGCGCGACCTCGGCTCCTCCAACGGCACCTTCCTCAACGGCAAGCGCATCTTCGGGCCGATGAAGCTGAAGGACGGCGACGAGGTGATGATCGGCACCTCGAAGATGGAGTTCCGGCTCACCAACGGGCCGGTCCGCGCCCGCAACGCGGAGATCGTCCATACCGGCCACACCGGCGAGCTGGAGGGGGTGGTGGCGCGCAGCGTGGCCAAGGCCACCTTCGCTCCGGTCGAGCAGATCCAGGACACCGCCCAGTTGGAGCGCGACTACGAGCGGCTGCGCATCGGGCACGAGTTCTCCAACTACGTGCGGCTGGAGCGCGATCTCAACGAGCTGCTCGGCCGGATACTCCAGATCGCCTTCGACCTGATCCCCTGCGACAACGGGGTAATCCTGATAGCCGATCCGCACTCGCACGAGCTGGTGATCCAGGCCATGCGCCAGCGCAGGCCGGGGGAGGGCAAGGTGCTGGTGTCCGACACGCTCCTGGCGGCGGTGCAGGCGCGCAAGGAGGGCGTGCTCACCAGCGACGCCATCGCCGACGAGCGCTTCGCAGCCTCGCACTCGATCATCGCGGCGGGCGTCCGGTCGGCCATGGCGGTGCCGCTGCTCTCCTCGTCGGGAGACGCGGTCAAGGGCGTCATGTTTCTCGACTCGCGCGAGCGCATCGCCGCCTTCACCACCAAGGACCTGGAGGTGCTCTCCGCCATCGCCGCGCAAGCCTCGGTGGCGCTGGAGAACAGCGAGTACGCGCGCGCCCTGGAGCACGAGGCCACCCAGCGCGCGCAGCTGGCGCGCTTCCTCTCGCCCGCGCTGGTGGAGCAGGCGGCGCGCGGCAGCATCGACCTGGCCAAGGGCGGCCAGCTCACCGAGCTGACCATCCTCTTCAGCGACATCAGGGGATTCACCTCCATCTCGGAGAAGATGCCGGCGCAGGAAGTGGTCCGCATGCTCAACGACTACTTCGAGCTGATGGTGGACATCCTCTTCGAGCACCACGGCATCCTCGACAAGTTCATCGGCGACGCGCTGATGGGCCTGTGGGGAGCGCCGCTGCGGCGGCCCGACGATGCCACCCAGGCGGTGCGCGCCGCGGTGAAGATGCAGAAGCGGCTTCTGGAGTGGAACGAGGATCGCGTCGCCTCGGGCAAGGTGCCCATCGAGATCGGCATCGGGCTGCACACCGGGCACGTGGTGGTGGGCAACATGGGCTCCAACAAGGCGCTCAGCTACACCGCCATCGGCGACGGCGTGAACCTGGCCTCCCGCCTCTGCGGCATCGCCCGGGAGGGGATGGTGGTGGTCTCGCAGGAGTGCGCCCAACGCGCAGGCAAGCACAACTTCGTGATGGAAGCCCTGCCCCCGGCGAAGGTGAAGAACCGCGAGGCGCCCGTCGAGATCTTCAGGGTGCTGGAAGCCCGCGACGTTTGAGTGGGGGGTCCAGGGGGGAGGCGCGGAGCCCCCCTGGTGGAGGCGCGGAGCGCCGGATCCAGAGCTTCGCACGACCATGTCCGCGGTCGCGCAAGCAGAGCGTTCCTTCAAGGCCGAAAACTTGCGCTCCCGATCGACCTGGGGACACTTGCCCACATGGCTGACAAGGCAGCGTCGAAGTCGCAGCCGCCCGTCCAGAAGAAGCGCGCCGTCCAGCGGTGCCCCAACTGCGACATCCGCTGCGACGTCAGCCTCTTCGTCGACGGATCGCTGGCGCGCTGCGGGCACTGCGGCGTGCGCTTCGAGGTTCATCGCGAGAAGACGCCGCCGCCCGCGGTTCCACCGCCTCCCAGGGCGCCCCCGGGTCCCTTCCCGCAGCTCGACGGGTTCTGTGTCCTCGAGCGCATCGGGCAGGGCGGGATGGGCGAGGTCTTCCGCTGCACCCGCAACTCCGACCGGCTGCCGGTGGCGGTCAAGATCCTCACCCCGCAGATGGCCGCCGTGCCCGACTACGTGCGCCGCTTCGGCCGCGAGGCCGCCGCCATGGCGCAGCTGGATCATCCTGGCATCGTCCGGCTGCTGGGGCGGGGCAAGGCGGGGCAGCACGTCTACATCGCCATGGAGCTGATCGAGGGCCAGTCGCTGCGGATGTGGGCGCACGCGAACCGGCCCACGGCGGGGCAGCTGGCCCGGCTCCTCTCGCAGGTGGCGCACGCGCTCGCCTACGCCCACGCGCGGGCCGTGGTGCACCGCGATCTCAAGCCCGACAACGTGCTGGTGACGAAGGATCTGAAAACCAAGGTGCTGGACTTCGGGCTCGCCGGACTCCACGCCGAGGGCGCGGAGTGCCTGACGCAGAGCCACGTGGCGATGGGAACGGCCAACTACATGGCGCCCGAGCAGCGCAAGGACGCCAAGCGCGCCGACCACAAGGCGGACATCTATTCGTTCGGCGTGATGATGTACGAGCTGCTCACGGCGGAGCTGCCGGTGGGGAAGTACCCGACGCCTTCGAAGGCGGTGGCCGGACTCGATCCGCGCTGGGACGCGCTGATCGAGCGCTGTCTCGAGCAGAGCCCCGCGGCGCGTCCGCACAGCTCGCTGGAGCTGGCGCATGCGCTGGAGGCGATCGCCGGGATCGCGGCGCCCACCCAGGTGGCGCCGAGGACGAAGAAGAACGTGGCGAAGTCCGGCGTCTGGTCGTGGTTGGGTCTCGGGACGGCGGTCGCGGTGATCTTCGGGGTGGTCAGCCTGCGCATGGCCATGGATCACAAGGCGCCGCGGCCTCAAGCGGCGGCGACGCGGGCGGTGCCCAAGAGGCTGGCGCGCAGGTAGGGCCCGCGCTGCTACGTCTTCGCGGCGCCGTTGCGAGGCTTGTAGAACAGCACAATCGTCAGGCAATGGAACTCGTTGTCGCTGGACTGGATCACGGTCCGGTCGACGATTTCGAGATCCGCGTTGGCGCGCAGCCACCGCGTTACCTGCTCCCCGAGATCGTCGCGTTCCTTCGCCTTCGTCGCTGAAAACACCTTCACTCCGGTGAACATCCCGCCCCCTCCCGTGCCTGACGGAGGATCATCCACTCGGCCGTCCATATGTCAAATCTACAGGCTTGCGGAACGACCCGTGCGCTCACACCCTTGCCGTCGGGGGTGCGGATGGGGACGCCGGCCGAGCAACTGGACTCCGCGCGCAAGCGCGAACTGGCCATCGAATTCATTCGCCGTATCCGGGCGATGGATCGCGATCGCCTGCACAACCTGATCCTGCGCCAGGCAGGCGAGGAGCTGGCGCAGTTCTTCCTCGCCTACGCCACCGATCTGATGGAGCGGGAGCCGGCGCGCGCCTCGGAAAACGCCTCGTCGCTGCTGCTGATCGGCTACCTGATCCGCTGCTTCGAGGAGGATCTCGAGCTGCGCGGCGCGGCGCAGAACGGTTTGCTGCTGCACTGATCGCCGCTCTGGCGCCGCAGGCAGGCGATACCTACCTTGGCGCATGTCGCAGGGCCCGCAACCCTTGCCGTCGAAGGACGCGTTCCAGCGCCTGATCGACGGTCTGCAGACGTTGGTCCGCGAGCACATGGCGCTCGCGCGAGAAGAGCTCAAGCAGGACGTCCGCGGCCTGGGCCGCGAGGTCCTGGCCAGCGCCGCCGGCCTGCCGGCGCTCGCGGCGGGATACCTCCTCATGATGATGGCGTTGGGGTACCTGCTCGCGATCTGGCTCCCCGCCTGGGCGGCCTTCGCGATCGTGGGCGCCCTCAACCTCGGCGCCGGCGCCGCCATCACGGCCACCGGCATCCGCAAGGCGATGTCGCGGCGGTTGGATCTGCCGCGCACCGCCGAGGAGCTGCGCCAGGACAAGCAGTGGATCGCCGCCATGAAAGACGCGCCGCCCGCGCAGGTGGACGGCCAGCTACCCGCGCGGCCGCTGGAAGGGGCGCGGCAGCCGCCGCAGCCGGCCTCGCATCCGCATTGAGGGGACAACATGCCTGAAAACTCTAGAGATCCGGCAGCCATCCGCGCGGGGATCGAACGCGCCCGCCAGGAGATCGAGCAGTCCGTCAACGATCTGCGGGCCAACGTCTCGGACTCGCTGAACTGGCGCAGCATGGTGCGGCGGCACCCGGGAGCGAGCTTCGCGAGCGCGCTGGTGCTGGGCCTTTTGGTCGCGCGCGCCACCTCGAGGTGACCATGGCGGAGACGCAGGGAAAAGCGCAGCTCCCCATGGCCGAGATCACCGGCCGCCCGGAGGGCGACGAAGGCGAGGCCGCCTTCGAGCAGGGGCTCGAGCTCGGGCGCCAGCTCGCGGAGCAGGCCGTTCGTCGCGTGGGAGCTTGGGCGGAAGAGCATCCCGGCCAGCTCCTGCTTGCGGGCGTGGCGGCAGGATACGTCCTGGGCAAGCTCCTCTTCCGCCGCAAGCCAACGCCCCTCGACGACCTCTGAGTTTCGGGGACACCATACGACGCGTTACGTATGGTGTCCCCGAAACTATCTGGGGATGGAGCGGACCACGGGCTCGGCGCGGGCTGCCGGCGAGAGGCCCAGGCCGTGACGGTAGACCAGCGCGCCGCCCAGGATGGACTCGGCGGCGAGCACCGCGGCGGCCGTGAAGGCAGCCGCCAGGTAGAGGGTGCGCGCCCGCAAGGGGAGGGCCAGCTTCGAGGCCGCGCGCCATCCCGCCACCGGAACCCACGCGCCCATCGCCACCCAGGCCAGCCGCCCGTGCAGCTGGAGTAGCGCTTCTCCAGCGGCGCTGTGCGCGCCCAGCACGGCCTGCGCCCCGAAGCCGCTCAACATCGCCAGCACTCCGAAGCTGGTGCCCAGAAGCGTGGTCCAGCGGCCGGTGTAGAGCAGCGCCTCGCGCCGGAAGAGAAGCCCGAGCACGTCTGCCAGCGGAGCCAGCAGCAAGAGCCCCACTGCGAAGTGCACCAGGAAGGGGTGGAGCTCGCCGGCGAGCACGGTGGGCCATCCTGCCGGTCGCGGACCGGCTAGGCAAACTACTTCGGATGCTCCGGCCTTCGGCCTCCGCCCGTCGCCGGGGGCACCCCGGCTCCTCCGTCGGGGTGCCGCGCGACCACCACGGTGTGGATGCCGCCGCGGACCAGGAAATCTCCCACCACCTCGCAGCGCCGGGGCCGGAGCGCCGAAACCAGATCGTCGAGGATGCGGTTGGTCACCGCCTCGTGGAACGTGCCTTCGTCGCGATAGCTCCAGAGATAGAGCTTGAGGCTCTTCAGCTCGACGCAGCTCTTGTCCGGGACGTAGGAGATCCGGATGGTGGCGAAGTCGGGCTGCCCGGTCATCGGGCACAGGCAGGTGAACTCGGGGCAGTCGAAGCGGATCTCGTAGTCGCGGCCCGGGTTGGGGTTGGGGAAGGTGGCAAGTGTCTTCTGTGGAACAGTTGCCTGCCGGCGCCCCAAATCTGCCCTGATTCTGCGAGCCATCGTGCGGCGCGTCGTAACAGGAAACGCGTGCAGGCGCCAGCTTGAGGGGGTCTCCGGCGAGCTTCTGTTGCGGGAGGGGGTGAGGTCGGGTACAACAACGCGCCATGTCGAGAAAGGCTGATTCCGGAAGTCGCCGCTCCGCGCGCCGTCGCTCCTCCGCGGACGCTTCCAGCGAACCCGACCCCCGTCCCTCGCGCAAGGTCCCCGCTGCGGCGGAGGAGTCCATGGACTCCGACTTCGGGCTCTGCCTCGCCCTGGCTCCGGCTCTCCGGCGCCGGCCCGTCACATAGCAAAAAACCTCGACCAATCAGGGGCTTCCCTTACTGTCGAGCAGTGAAAACTTTCTCTGCCATGGATGACTCCCTGGCGGATACCCGTCCCACGTTTTCGCGTCTCACCGAAGGCAAGGCCACGCAGTCGTGGCGATCGGCCGTCCCCATCGTCGTCGTCATGGTGGCGGTCGTCGCACTGGTCGCCTACCTCGCTTCGGCCTTGAGCAGTTCCTCGCAGCGGGCCAACGTCGCCGAGCGCGACACGGCGCAGTACCGCGACCAGGCCACGGCCATCTCGAAACAGCTCGGCACGATGCAGAACGAGCTCGCGTTGGCGCGCAACCCGGGCCGGACTACGGTGGTGCTCC
>DASRTX010000198.1:0-5220 GCA_035655715.1 Myxococcales bacterium
GCTGCCGGCGCGGTGATGCGCCAGGCTGGCTCGGCGAAGGCGTCCAGCGCGGCGCGGGCGAGCAGCTCGGCGGCGCCGGCGCAGTCGGCAGCTGCCGGAATGGGCAGAAGCGGCAAGGCGACGGGCACCGTGCCGGCGGCGCGCGCGGCCTCGTCGGCGAAGGGTGAGCGCAAAAGCTCGCGTCCCTGCGAGTCGGCCCGTGGCCAGAGCAGCGCCACCGAGCTGCGCGCGCTGCACAGCGCCAGGTGGAAGAGCAGCGGCTCCTGGGCTTGCCGCGGCGGCAGCAGCGCGGCTTCGCCCTCCTGGGCCGGCACGCGGAAGACGGCGCGGCGCGCGGCCCGGTTCACCGCGCGGCGCTCGTCGTCGGAGAGCAGCGGGTCGGCTTCCGCGCGCGCGGGGAGCTGGCCGTCGACCAGCCCGGCGATCAGGACGTGCTCGAAGGCGCGGCCCGGCAGCTCGCGCAGCTCCAGCACTTGCACCGCGCCGCCGCGCGCGCCGCCTGGTGAGAGCGACGCGCCCGCCAGGGCCTCCGAGAGCACCTGGCCGAAGGCCTCGCGCGTCACCCGCGCGTTGCCCAGCAGCGCCGCCGCGCGTGAAAGGCCCGCGCACGCCTCTTCCAGCGCGCGCGCCGCGGCCTGGTCGCGCCCCAGCGCCGAGGCGGCGGCTCGCTCCAGCGAGGCCCCCGCGTCTTGCGGTTCCGGCGCCCGCAATCGCCGCCACAGGCCCCAGCGCGAGAGCAACTCCAAGAGCGCGGTGGCGTGCTCGCGCACCGTGGCGCGGCCGGGCAGGGCGCGGAGCGCGGCGATCACCCTGGACACACGGCGCGCGGCCTCCTCCACCGCTGCCGTCTCGCGGCCTTTTTGCCGCAACCGCTCCACCAGCGCGGAGAGGCCGGCGGCGTATCCGCCTCCGGTAACGTCATCGCGCACGTGCGTTTCGCGCAGCCAACGCAACACCGCGTGGGGCGGCAGCACCTCGCCTTCCTCCGCCAACCAGAGCAGGCGCGAGCAGAGCAGCTCGATCAGCGGCTCTCGCGGGAAGTCCTGCTCCAAAAGCGAGAGCAGCGAGAGCGCCAGCCGCACCGGGGGCGCCGGCAGGGCGGGCCGCCCGCGCCGTTCGCGCCAGGGCACGCCGGCACGGTCCAGCGCGTCCCCAAGCTCCTCGGCAACGCCGCCCGCGAGGCTGCGCGCGGCCACTGCGATGCTTTCGGGAGCGGCACCCTCCGCCAGCAGCGCGGCGCAACGGCGGGCCACCTCGCGCGCCTGCGCGGCGGGGGAAGGGCAAGACAACAAGTAGATGGGGACACGCAATAGCGTGTCCCCGTCGAGCGGGACGCGCACTAGCGTGTCCCCGTCGAGCGCGAACAACCGGCCCAGGAACGGCGAGAGCCGCGGCGCACCGGCAGCGGGGTCGTACAAATCCAGCTCCGGCGCCGGGTCGCCCAGCTTCTCCAGCGCGCGCAGGGCCGGCTCCAGCGCTTCGGTCAGCTCCGGCCGCCCCGGCGACCAGGGCAGCCGCACCCGCACCGGCACGCGCGCGGCCAGCGCGGCCACGAGGCGCAGGCGCAGCGGCGTCCAGTCGAGGATGCCGTCGAAGGTCAATTCGGCGGCGCCGGCGAGGAACCCGGGGAGCACCCCGCGCGCCTCCAGCTGCTCGACCGCGAGCCGCAGCGCGAGGTGCGGATCCGCGGCGCCGGCGCGCCTGAGCGCCTCCCGCGCGGCCTCCAGGGTACGGCCCGCCGCCCGCACGCGTTCGGGCACGTCCAGCGACAGCAGCTCCGCCGGATGGATCAGCCCCTCCGTCAGCGCGGCCAGCAGATCGCCCAGTGCCCGCTCATATCCGGGCTGGTTGCGGATGGCGTGCCACGGACCATGAGAATGCTCGCGCGCTGCCTCGCGCAGCGCCAGCTGCAAAAGCCACGGCGAGGCCGGCGGCGGGCAGGCCCCCGCGCGCCGCGCCTCGCGCACCAACTCCCGCTCCAGCTCCGCAAGGGTGCAGGCCATTTTTCCGGCCACGACCGTGCGCTCGCGAGAGAGCTGGAGCAGGCGCTCCTCTACCCGCGCCCCGTCGGGCAGGATGGCCACGCGCAGCCCGCGATGGCGGCGCGCTTCGGCAAAGCTGAGCTGCATGGGCATCCTGCCCCTCGTACCAGAGGGGTCCGACAATCGCGAAACGCGCTGGCCCGCGGGCGGGCCTCGCTATAAGGTCGCCGCCATGTCCAGCAAAGCGTGCGGTGGGGCGCTCGCCCTGCTGCTGGCCCTTCTGGGGTGCGACAAGCTCCGGGCGCTGCCGGGGTTCGAGCCGGCGCCGATCGTGCCGCTGCCAGGGCCGGAAGCGGTGGCGATGGGGCCGTGGCTCCTCGACCCCTACCCCGGGAGGGTGACGATCGCCTGGACCACCGCGCAGCCCTCGGTGGGCCGGGTCTGGTACGGCACGCGCGAGCCGGACCGCCTTGCCACCGAAGAGGGCCGCCCGGTGACCGAGCACCGCGTCACGCTGGCCGCGCTGCAGCCTTCCACCCAGTACCGCTACCGCGTCGAGGGCGGCCTTGCGGCGGCGTGGTTCACCAGCGCGCCGGAGGCGGGCGGCGAAGGGCCCATCCACGTGCTGGTGTATGGCGACAACCGCAGCAACAACGGCGACCACGCGCTGGTGGCGCGCGCCGCCGCGGCGGAGCGTCCGCAGCTGGTCCTGCACACCGGCGACATGGTGATGGCGGCGCGCGAGGAGCCGCTCTGGCGCGACTGGTTCCACGAGGAGCACGATCTGCTCGTGCACGCGCCCATCGTCCCCACCGTGGGCAACCACGAGATCACCGACACCGGGGAAGCGTACTCGCGCCACTTCCAGCACCGCGGCATGCCGGCCTACTGGTCGCTGGAATACGGGCCGGTGCACATCGCGGTGCTCGATTCCTACGAATCGGCGGCCGGCGCCACGCCGCATTCGGGCGGGATGTCCGACGCGCAGCGGGCCTGGCTGGAGGAAGATCTGCGGGGCGTGCTGCCGGAACGCCACGTCTGGCTGCTGGTGCACCAGGGTCCGTTCGCGCACCCCATGCAAGCGCGCCCGGGGCATGGAGGCAGCGAGGTGGTGAAAGCTGCGGTGCAGTCCGCGCAGAAGATCCATCCCATCGAGGCGGTCTTCGCCGGGCACGAGCACTTCTACGAGCGCGGAGAGATCGAGGGCATCCGCTACTTCGTGTTCGGCGCGGGCGGCGCCCCGCTGGAGGATCCGGACCCTTCCTCCCCCGGCGTGCAGGCGGCCGCGAAGGCGCTGTCCTACGCCACCGTCTCCGTCTGCGGCTGCCACACGGTGGGGGTGGTGAAGGACATCGCCGGCAAGTTGCTCGATTCCTTCAAGCTCGCGGACTGCGACAAGCCATGCAGCGTGCCGGGCGCGCTGCCCGTGGCCGCCGCTGGAGTCCTTCCCTCGCCCGTGCCCGCCGCGGCGCCCGCCGATGCCGGCAGCCCTTCCGACGAGGGCAGCTCCAACCGGCGCCGGCGCAGGCGGCGCAAGGAGACCCTCGACGGCGAAGGCGCTCCGGCGCAGAATCGGCCGCAATGAGGATCTGCGATCTCTTCCGCTTCGCGGCAGAGCGGGGCGAGCCGGTGTTCTCCTTCGAGTTCTTCCCGCCCAGGAACGACGCGGGCGTGGCTGCGCTGTTCGAGTCGCTGCGCGCGCTGCGGCCGCTGGCGCCCGCCTTCGTCAGCGTCACCTGGGGGGCGGGCGGCTCGTCGCGCGGCCGCACCCTGGAGATGGTGACGCGGATCAAGCGCGAGACCGAGATCGAGGCCATGGCCCACCTCACCTGCGTGGGCGCCTCGCGCAAGGAGTTGGAGGAGCAGCTCGCGGTGATCTGCGACGCGGGCATCGTCAACGTGCTGGCGCTGCGCGGCGATCCGCCGCGGGGCCAGCGGGAGTTCATCGTCCACCCCGACGGGCTGGCCCACGCCAGCGACCTGGTGGCGCTGGCCCGCGAGGTGGCCGACAAGCGCGGCGTCAAGCTCTGCATCGGCGGGGCCTGCTATCCGGAGGGGCACCCCGAGACGCGCGACCTCTCGCGGGACCTCCACCACGCCAAGACCAAGGTGGACGCGGGGGCGGATTTCCTCATCACCCAGCTCTTCTTCGACAACCGGCGCTACCTGGACTTCGTGGGCCGCGCGCGGGCAGCCGGCATCGAGGTGCCCATCCTGCCCGGCATCATGCCCATCACCAACGTGGACCAGATCGAGCGCTTCACCGCCATGTGCGGCGCCCACATCCCCGCGGGGCTGCAGGCGGCGCTGCGGGCGCGTCGCGACGACGCGGATGCCACCCTGCAGCTGGGCGTGGCGTACGCCGCGCTGCAGGCGGCTGATCTGTTGAGGGCCGGGGCGCCGGGCGTCCATTTCTACACGCTCAACCGCAGCACGGCGACGCGCGCCATCCTCGCCGCGCTGCGCGCGCAGGAGCCCTGGCGAGAGGCCTGACCGATGATGCTGCTGGCGATCCTTCTCGCGGCTCAACCCGCGAACGTCCCCGAGTTGCCGAAGGACATTCCCGCGAATGCGGTGAAGTACACCGTTCTGAGCATGGGTCACGCCGCCGGACAGCAAGCGGTGTGGACGGAGGGCGGCAAGCTGCGCGCCTTCTTCCAGTTCAACGATCGCGGGCGCGGCCCGAAGACGTACTCCACCATCAGCCTCAAGGACGGCGTGACGGTGGCGGAGGAGATCGAGGGCAACGACTACATGAAGGACCCCGTGCGCGAGACCTTCTCGATCGCCGCGGACGGCACCGCCTCCTGGAAGAGCAAGGCCGAGCAGGGGTCGCGCAAGCTGTCCGGGCCGGCCCTCTACGCCTCGATGTACGGACCGCCCGCGGAGACGGCCATCCTCGCCCGGGCGGCGCTCGACCGCGGCGGGCGCATCGCGCTCCTGCCGGCGGGCGAGGCGCAGGTGGAGAAGGTGTTGGAGCGCAACGCCGAGGCCAACGGCAAGTCGCAGCCGGTGACTCTGTACGCAGTGACGGGCTTCGACTTCGCTCCCAACTACTTCTGGCTGGACAAGAACCGCGACCTCTTCGCGCAGGGGGAGAACTGGTTCGCGGTGGTGCGTGAAGGATGGGAAGCGGCCATGCCGGCGCTGATCGAGGCCTCGCAAAAGGCGCAGCAAGACCGCGCGCGGCGGCTGGCGGAGCGGCTGGCCCACCGCCCCAAGGGGCTGCTCTTCATCC
>DASRTX010000199.1:0-7230 GCA_035655715.1 Myxococcales bacterium
GCGCGCTGGGGTCCCGCTTCCGCCGCGTGGCCCGGGCCGCAGCCGCCGAGCGCGAGCGCGTACGCGCGTTCATCTCCCGGATCCCGGCGGGAAGGTTCTCGGGGCAGCTTTCCGGCGCGGCGCTGGCGTTGGCGCGGACCGCCTTCGCCTTCGGTCCCGACCAGCCCGTCTCGGCGCACCAGCTGGAGGACCACGCCACCTGCGAGTTCCGGACGCTCGCCAAGCGGCTGCTGCGCCTGGAGGTGGACGAGCGCGACGACGCGGAGCTCGGGCCGCGCGAGCGCGGCGTGCTGCTGCACCGGTGCCTGGAGCGGTTCTTCGGCCGCCTCCGCGAAGAGGGCCGCCTGCCGCTGCAGGCCGGGACGGAAGACCTTGCGCTCCTGCGCGAGATCGCTGCCGCCGAGATGGAGGCGTTCGCCGCCAGGGAACACGTCGGCCATCCCGCTCTCTGGCAGCTGAAGCAGGCCGAGCTGCTGGGCGAGCTGGCCGCGGTGGTCGAGGCGGACGCGGGTGCTGCGCCGCTGGAGCTGGAGCGCAAGTTCGGGTTCGACGAGCCCGACTCCTGGCCGGCCCTGCGGCTGGGGGAGGTGCACGTGCGCGGCATCATCGATCGCGTGGACGCGGCTCCCGCCGGCACGCTACTGGTGCTCGACTACAAGTCCGGCCGGGCCAGGTCGCTCTCGGCCAAATTGAAAGAAGAGACCCTCCTCGCCCCCGAGTTCCAGCTCGCCCTCTACGCAGCGCTCCTGCGCCAGCGTGGGGCCGCGCGCGTGGACGCCGGCTACTTCTCGCTGCGCGATGCCGCCCGGACCCGCACGCTGCGCGAGGCCGGCGTGGACCCCGATGCGCTGCGCGTCGAGGAGAAGGTGCTGGAGCGGGTCGCGCTGATGCGCGCCGGCCGCTTCGAGGTGCGGCCTTTGAGCTGCGACTTCTGCGAGCTGAAGCCGGCCTGCCGCCTGGTGGCGCTGCCCACCGACCCGGAGGAGAACGGCGGGGAGTTGTCCCGTGGCTGAGCTGCACTGGAGCTCGTCCGGATGCTGCGGCCTTCGGCCTCCGCCCGTCGCCGGGGAGACCCCGGCTCCTCCCGCGAGCGCCGTGGTGCAGGCCGGCGCCGGCACCGGCAAGACGCACAACCTGGTCTCGCTCTGCCTGCAGCTTTTGGGCGGCGATCCCCCACTGCCGCCCGCGAAGCTGTGGGCGGTGACCTTCACCGAGAAGGCGGCGGCCGAGCTGAAGGGACGCATCCGCGCCCGCGTGGACGAGCTGGCTGCGCAAGGAACCTCCTGGCGCAGGGTGCGGCGAGATCTGGCGTCGGCGCAGATCGGCACCATCCATTCGCTCTGCGCGCAGATCCTCCGCCGGCACGCCGCGGCGGCGGGCATCGACCCGGGCTTCCGGCTCCTCGACGAGTTGGAGGGTGCCAGGATGTTGAAGGAGGCGTGCGAGGCCACCGCCCTGCGGGCCTTGGAAGGGTCGCTGGGGCCCGAGCCTGCCGCCGCGGCGCGGCGCCTCTGCAGCGAGATGGGCCTGCGGACACAGGGGCTCTTCGGCAGCGGTCTCGGTGACGAGCTGGCGGGCCTGCTGCGCCGCCTTGGCGAGAGCGGCGTGGCTGCCGCGCAGGTCGTCGAGGACGGCGCCGCCGCCATCGCGGCCGATGCGCGCGCGCGCCGGATGTTCGTGGACGCGCTCGCCACGCTGCGCGCCGCGCTGCTGGCCAGCGGCAGGGATGCGCCTCCGCCATTGGCGGACAACGTGCTTGCCGCCGCGCCCGGTGAGCTTTTGCAGGTAGCGTCCGACGTGCGGAGGTCGTCGCCGCTCGCGCTGCAGTCTCGAGGCGCAGACAAGGACGTCATCGCGGCCGCCAAGCAGGCGTTCGACGCGCTCCTCGACGCCGACGCCGGCGTGCGTGGCGCGGCGCTGGCGCGCGATCTGGCGCTGCTGGCGGGGCACGCCTCGCGCCGTCACCGGGAGCTCAAGGCGCGCGCCGGGGCCCTCGACTTCGACGACCTGACGCGGTTGTGCCGCGATTTGCTGATGACCGATGCGGGCGCGCGGTCGGCGGAACGCGAGCGGATCGGAGCCTTGCTGATCGACGAATTCCAGGACACCAGCCGCGCGCAGATCGAGCTCCTGGAGCAGCTGGGGGGCAACCGGCCCGTCGCGGTGGTGGGCGACCGCAAGCAGTCCATCTACGAATTTCGCGGTGCCGACGTGGCCGGCGCGCAGGAATTTGCCGGGCGGCTGCTCGCGCAAGGAGCGGAGCGGTTCGTGCTGGGCGAGTCCCGGCGGTCGCGGCCCGCGTTGGTGGAGTTCGCGAATCTGCTCTTCTCGCGCGCGCTGGCGCCCGCGGGGCGTCCGTTCGATACGCCCTTCGGCGCCGACGACGCGCTGACCGCCTTCCGGCCGCGCGGGCCGGAAGGCGCCTGTGCCGAGCTGCTCGACGTGCCCGGCACCGGCGTCGAGGCCGAGGCCGAGCTGATGGCCCGCCGCATCGCCGCGCTGCTCGCCCCGGGGGCGCCGGAGCGCGTCTTCGATCGCGACGAGAATGCGCGGCCGGTGCGCGGAGGCGACGTGGCGGTGCTGCTGCGGAAGACCACCAATCTGGAGGCATTCCGCCGGGCGCTCCTGCGCCGCCGCATTCCACACCTCGTCTACAAAGGCCGCGGCTTCCACGGGGCGCGCGAGGTGATGGATCTGGTGGCGCTGCTCGCGACCGCCGCCGATCCCGACGATACGCTGGCGCTGGCGGCGGTGTTGCGCTCGCCGTTGGGACCGCTCTCGGACGATGCCCTGGTGCTGCTGGCCCAACGCCGCTGGTCGCTGGAGGACAGGGGCGACCTGGCGGCCGACGACGCGGAAGCCCTGGCGCGGCTGGCGCCGCTCTTGCGCGGGCTGCGGCGCGAGGTGGATCGGCTGGGTCCGGCGGCGCTGCTGGAAGTGGCGCTTGCGGAGACCGACTACCTGGCCTGCTGCGCGGGCGGCCTGTATGGCGAACAGGCGGCCGCCAACGTGGAGAAGCTGCTCGGGCTGGCCCGCGCCGCCGAGGTGCGCGGAGAGAGCGCCCGCTCCTTCGCCGCCTCGCTGCGGCAGCTCGCCGGCGACGAGGCGCGCGAGGCCGAGGCGGCGGTGGCCGAGGAGCGCGATCCGCACGCGGTGCGGCTTCTCACCGTCCACGCCGCCAAGGGCCTGGAGTTTCCGGTGGTGTTCGTGCCCGAGTGCGCGGCGCCTGCCTGGAAGGCGGGCGCCGAGCGCGTCCTCCTCGACCCTACGCTGGGACTTGCAGTGAAGGCCCGCGGCGCAGACGGGACGCGGCGGTGGGGCGCGCACGGCCGCGCGCTCGACGCTCTTCGCGCTGCGCGCGGGCTCGCCGAATCGCGCAGGCTCCTCTACGTCGCGGTGACCCGCGCGCGCGACCTGGTGGTGCTCTCGGGCCGCGCGGCGCAGCGGCAGGATTCCTGGCGGCTCTGGGTGGACCAGGTGGTGCCCGAGGCCGTCCAGCGGGGCCTTTTGCGCGTGGTCCGCCAGCCGGAAGCGCCGGCGGCGGAGGAACAACCAGGCGCGCCCGTCGATCCAGAGCGGTTGGACGGGCTGGAGCCGGCCGCGAGCGAGGCGGTGGCGCGCTTCGAGGTGACGGCGCGGCCCGTGCAGACCACCGTGTCGGTTCCGGTCACGCAGCTCGCCGACGCAGCGGCGTGCCCCCGCCGGTACCAGCTGCTGCACGAGCTGCGCCTGGAAGAGCGACCCGGCAGCGAACACCTCTTCCCCGATCCGCTGGGAGAGGACCCTTCGGCCCCCGCCGCGGCGCTGGGGACGCTGGCGCACCGGCTGCTGGAGCTTGCGCCCTTGCGGCCCCCGGAGGCGTCGCGCCGCGCGGAGCTCGCGCGCGTGCTCGAGCTGGAAGGCGAGGATCCCGCGCGGCACCAGGAGGTCCTGGACGCTGCGTGCGCCTTTCTCGACTCGCCGCTGGCGCGGCGGATGGCAGAGGCCCGCGAGGGCCGGCTGCAGCGCGAGCTGCCTTTCGCGCTGCGCCTTTTCCGGCCGGGCGGTCCGGAGCTGCTGCTGCGGGGACAGATCGACGCGCTCTTGCTCGAGGAGACGGCCACGGTGGTGGACTACAAGCTGTCGCAGGCGCGGGATCCGGCGCGGTATGCCGCACAGCTCGACGCCTATGCGCTGGCAGCGCGGGAACTGATGGGCGCCTTCCCCTTGCCGGTCCGGGCGGGCATCGTCTTCCTGCGATCCCCTGGAGCGCCCTTCGTGGAGCGCGAGCCGGCGAGCCCGGACGCCACCAAGGAGCGGCTCCTCGACGCGGCCGCGGCCATCGCGGAGGGGAGACGCACCGGCGCCTGGTCCCGCGTCGAACCGGCGAAGTGCCGCGACCTCGGCTGCGGTTTTTTGCGCAGGTGCCATCCCGACGAGCAGGGTTCCGTCCAGGACGCTACCGCGCCCGCAAGATCGCCGCCCAGGCCGCGACGATGATCAGCACCAAGACCGCGGCCGCCACCAGCAGGGCGCGCATGTCCGGCCCCAGCCGCGCCAGCAGCGCCTTTGCCTCGGCGCGCTCCGACTCGGACCCGCTCTGGGCGGCCTCTGCCGCCAGCTGCCGCGCCCGCCGCACGTCCCCGGCTTCCAGCGCCCAGCGCGCCTTGCCCAGCGGGGTCTGCGGCTGCGTCCCGGAGACCCCCGCCGCCGCCTGCTTGTCTTTCCTGGCCATTCGGGGCGCGCACCTTACACCAACGCTGCTACAACAGCACAAGCCGATGGCCGAGACCTCCGAGCTGATCGAGTTCCGACGGGCCTTCATCTGGCTGCTGTGTGGCATGCTCCTGCCCAGCGTCGCGCTGGTGGCGTTCGGCGTGGTGGCGGTGGCCAACGAGCGCGCCGCGGTGGAGCGCCGCCTCGCCGAGGAGTACGACGCCCGTCTGAAGACGCTGTCGCTGGAAGTGATGGCGCGGCTGGATCGCGCCGCCGACGCCGTCGCCGCAGGCGGCGCCGATCCGGTGGTGGCGCAGGCACGGCAGCTGGAGTCTCCTCCTCCGCCAGAATTGGAGGACGCAGCCCGAAGGGTCGCCACCTTGCCGCCCGGCGGGCATGTCTTCACCAACACCGACAGCAACGATCGCCGCGCCTACGCGCTGGTCCGCGCCCTGCCGCCCGCACCGCCCTCGACCATCCTGGCGCAGTACGACCTGACCGTCCTGTCCCGCGAGGTGCCAAACCTCGCGGCAGCGCGCTTCCCCCGCGAGCACGCCACCTTCCGGCTGGTGCCGCCGCGCGAGCCCATCGCCGCGCTGGCAGCGCTGCGACGATTCGTTGCCGAGGCCGGGCAGAACGCCACCGTGGTGGCGCGCCTCGGCCTGGGGCCGCCCCTGGACAGCTTCGCGCTCGCCGCCGAGCTCCCCGGCGACGACCCCGCCGCGGCGGTGGCTTTCCGGAACCGGACGCTCTACATCGGATTGTTGATCTTGCTCTACATCGGCATCGGCGTCGGATTCGGCCTCACCCTGCGCGAGATGCGCCGCGCCTACAAGCTCTCGCGCCTGAAGACCGACTTCGTGGCCAACATCTCCCACGAGCTGCGCACGCCGCTCACCAGCGTCCGCCTTTTCGCCGAGACCCTGCGGGAGGGGCGCGCCCAGAGCCCGGAAGAGGTGCGGCAGTGCGTCGAGACCCTCTCCACGGAGTCCGAGCGCCTCTCGCGCATGGTGGAGAAGCTGCTCGACTGGTCGCGCCTGGAGAGCGGGCGCGCCACGCTGGAGCTGGAGAAGACCGAGGTGCCCGTGCTGCTCGACCGCATCGGCGCCGCCTACCGCGCCCAGCAGCTCCCCGCCGCGTACCAGACCGAGCTCGAGCCTCTGCTGCCCCCGGTGAACGTGGACCGCGACGCCATGGCCCAGGTGGTGCTCAATCTGCTGCACAATGCGGTGAAGTACACTGGCAACGAAAAGCGCATCCGGCTGCGCGCCCGACGCTCCGGGAAGGCGGTGGCCATCGAGGTGGAGGACAACGGACCCGGCGTGCGGCCCCAGGATCGAAAGCGCATCTTCGAGCGCTTCTACCGCGCCGACGACCTGCTCGCGCGCAAGACCGAGGGCACGGGCCTGGGCCTTGCCATCTCGCGCAAGATCGTCGAGATGCACGGCGGGCGCATCGAGCTGGACAGCAAGCTGGGCGAAGGCAGCATCTTCCGCGTCCTCCTCCCCACTGTCTGATCCCCATGGCCTGCATCCTGATCATCGAAGACGACCGCTCCATCGCGCTGGGCCTGCGCCTCAACCTGCGCAAGGACGGGCACGAGGTGCGCATGGCCGCCGACGGCGAGATGGGCCTGCGCATGGCGCTGCAGCCGGAGGTGGACCTCGTCGTCCTCGACGTCATGCTCCCGCAGCGCAACGGCTACGAGGTGCTCAAGGAGATGCGCCGGCGCGGCTCCACCGCCGCCGTCCTGATGCTCACCGCCAAGGGGATGGAGAGCGACAAGATCCTCGGCCTCAAGCTGGGCGCCGACGACTACCTGAGCAAGCCTTTCGGGTTGGGAGAGCTGCTGGCGCGGGTGGAGGCCCTGCTGCGCCGCCGCCCCGCGCCCTCCGACAGGCACGAGGTGGCGAAGTTCGGCGAGGTGGAGGTGGATCTGGACCAGCAGACCGTCCTGCGCCGGGGCGAGGCGGTGGAGGTGAGTCCACAAGAATTCAAGGTGCTGCGGCTCTTCCTCCAGTCCGGAGGACGCGCGCTGAGCCGCGAGGACATCCTTGCGCGCTGCTGGGGCGCGGAGTACGAGGGCACCCCCCGCACGGTGGACAACTTCGTCCGATCGCTGCGGGTCAAGCTGGAGGAGAACGCGGAGGAGCCGCGCCACTTCCTCACCGTGCGCGGTCACGGGTACCGCTTCGAAAGGGAATGAGATGAAGTTCTTGCACACCGACTTGCCTGGGGTGGTGATCGTCGAGCCGGACGTCTTCCGCGACGCGCGCGGCTTCTTCCTCGAGACCTTCCAGGCCCGGCGCTACCGCGACAACGGCATTCCTTTCGACTTCGTGCAGGACAACCATTCGCGGTCGGCGCGCGGGACCTTGCGCGGCCTCCATGCGCAGCGCAACCGGCCGCAGGGCAAGCTGGTGCGCGCGCTGCGGGGCGAGATCTTCGACGTCGCGGTGGACATCCGGCCCGGCTCCAAGACGTTCGGCAAGAGCGTCGGCACCGCGCTCTCCGACGAGAACTTCCGTCAGATCT
>DASRTX010000200.1:0-8229 GCA_035655715.1 Myxococcales bacterium
CAACGCCAGCCTCGCCTCCTCGCGCGCCAGGATCAGATCCGGCGGCGTCTGCCGCGTGTGCGCGAAGGCCAGCGACATGAGCGCCTCCGGCTTGCCCCAGTCGGGAAGGGGAGAGGCTGCGTCGAGGCCGCGCCGATCGGATTCCTTCAGCATCTGCTCGTACAGCTCGATGGCCCGGGTGACGTTTTCCGGCTTGCCGTCGGGCCGGTAGAGGATGAAGGCCGCCTTGGCCCAGAGCACGCGCGGATTCTGCGCGTCGAGGGCAGAGGCCCGGACAAAGAGCATCTGCGAGAGGGAAAACCGCTCCCGAACTTCGACGGTATCGGGGCCCGCGCCCGAGATGTGGATGGCAACGAGCCATCCGTTGACCAGGGCGGCGGCCGCGTAGCCGTCGGCGAAGTCTTCCTTGAGCCGCAACGACGAGTAGAAATCCGCCGCCGCGCTGGTCAGGTTCGCCGTCAGCTCCGCTGCCTTCATCTGCTGGTTGGCGCCGTTGATGGCCATGCGCCAGCTGGCGAATCCCTTCCAATACCGCGCCAGGTAGACGAGCTCGGCGGCATTTCCCCACTTGCCCAGCTGGTCGCGCAGGCGCCCCAGCTCGTTCAGGTCGCCGCGATAGTCCGCGGCCATCACCTGCGCCTTGATGTTCGCCAGCTCCTGGGCTGCCGGAGCTGCCGCCTCTTGCACGGCCTGCGAGCCGGCACAGCTCGCGGAGAACAGGACGAGAACGATTCCTCCCCGAACGATGAAGCGCCGCATGCGTCCTCCCGCGATCTCGACCCGAGGGTCCTGCAACCTCCTTCGCTCGATTCGAGCCGCGGGCGCACCGGGAATTCCACGGGCGGCCCTTGCAGGCCGTGAGCGCGGCGGGAACGTCGCCCGACGGCCTCAACGGACCAGCGCGCGCAGCATCTCCGAGGCCGATCGGCTGGCCAGGATCTCGGTGCCGTCCCTCAGGCGGATCAACAGCCGCCGGGAATCGTACGGCACGAGCTTCGCCACCGCGTCCAGGTTGACGACGTGGGATCGATGCACCTGGCGGAAGGCCTCGGGGTCGAGCCGCGCCAGCAGCTCTGCGAGGCTGGTGTTGATGAGATGCGTCTCGCCGCCGGCGTGGACCTCGGCATAGTCGCCGCTGGCCGAGATGTGCTGGATGGAGCGGACGTCGATGGGAACGATGCCGTCCCGCGTTCGCGCGAACAGGCGCCGCAGCGGACGGTCGAAGGCGGAGCGCGCGCGTTCGGAAGAGGGGACGGAGCTGCGCAGGCGCCGCCGCACGCGCTCGAGCATGGTGCGGAAGCGCGTCTGGCCGAAGGGCTTGAGCAGGTAGTCGAGCGCGCCGATCTCGAAAGCGGCCAAGGCGTATTGATCGTGGGCGGTGGTAAAGACCACGTCCGGCCTGTGCCGGATCCGGTCGATCACCTCCAGCCCCGACGCCTCGGGAAGGTTGATGTCGAGGAAGAGCAGGTCGGGTTGCAGCGAGTCGATCAGCGCGATGGCCTCCCTGCCGTCGCCCGCCTCGCCGACCAGCGTGAGCCAGTCCACCTCGCCGGCGTACTCGCGCAGGCTGGCGCGCGCATGCGGCTCGTCTTCGACGATGATGGCGCGGACAGGCGGCTCTGCGCTCACGGGCTGGCCTCCCCCATCCGGCGCGCCGGGAGCTCCAGGTCGGCGCAGGTGCCGCCGGCTACCGCGCGCAGCGTCAGGCTCGCCTCCGCGCCGTAGAGCGCTGCCAGCCTCTCCTGCAGCAGCCGCAGTCCCATCCGCGAGCCCTCGAACCTCGCCTCGGCGCCGCCGTTGCCCTCGTCGGTCACCGCCACCCGCAGGCGGCCGCCGTCCTGCCGGACGTGGATGCCGAGGAGGCCGCCCGCCGCGCGCGGAGCGATGGCGTGGCGGATGGCGTTCTCCACCAGGATCTGCACCGCGAATGCCGGCACCAGGCATTCCAGCGCCGCGTCCGGAGCGTCCACGCTGACGTGCAGTCGATCCGCCAGGCGCATCCGCTCCAACGAAAGGTAGCTCTCCACGAAGGC
The DNA here is from genome assembly GCA_035655715.1 of Myxococcales bacterium. Taxonomy (GTDB): domain Bacteria; phylum Myxococcota; class Myxococcia; order Myxococcales; family 40CM-4-68-19; genus 40CM-4-68-19. The sequence continues at coordinate 2,034 of DASRTX010000200.1, forward strand.
GCACTCCTCGCGCAGGGGCACCTCATCGATGCCGTCGCGGTGGATGCGGACTCCGTAGCGGAGGAGGTCGCCCAGGCGTTCCAGCGCGGTCTCGGCGGTTGCGGGGTCGCGGCGCATCAAGCCCACGATGGCGTGGAAGGCGTTGAGGATGAAGTGCGGGTTGAGCTGGCTGCGCAGCGCCTCCAGCGATGCGCGCGCGCGCAGCGCTTCCGCCCGGGCAGCGCGCTCGGCCTGGTCTTGCAGTCCCTCCGCGTTGCGCCGGGCATAGGCGATGCCCGCGAGCGTGCCGTAGATCAATAGATCGATCACGACGCGGAAGGGGATCACCCGGACATTGATCTGCGCCGCGCGCCCGTTGAAGGCGAACGAGTCGAGCGCGACCAGCGCCATCCACAGCACCGTGGAGAGCAGCACGGCCGCCGCCAGGAGTCCGGCGTGGGCGGCGAAGAAGCGCGTCTTCCGCGCGCCCGGCCAGGGGAGAAAATCGGGCAGCCGGAGGATGGCCAGACCGAGCAGCGCGTCGGGAAAAAGGTTGGCCGCCGCGTTGCGAATCGCCCCCCCGGCGGGGACGCCGTTGGCGATGAACGCCACCGAGTACGTCGCCACAAGGACCAGCCAGCCGACCGCATAGATGGCGCCGGACCGCTTCCGCATCGCGGCGATGCTATCCCCCTGCGGGCCTGCCCGTACACCTTCGCCGAGGATCACTGCTGGAACGAGTTGGCGTCGGGCGGCGGGCACTTCCGCGCTTCCTCGGTCTTCGACCCCTGTCCCGGTGGCGAGATCACCCACCAGCAGTCCCCCAGCGTCGAGCAGTAGCAGATGTCCATTCCGACGCGGAGTCGATCGCGGTTGAAACGCACCCAGAGGTCGTGCTGGGCGGCGTTGAAGCGGGGGACGAACGCCGGCAGGGTCTCGCCCGGCGAGAGCGCGCGCCCGCCGATCTGATCCTGCGAGTAGAAGTAATCCCCGTGGCCATAGAGCTCGAGCAGCATCGCGTTCCAGTTGGTGATCGGCTTGCCGTCGAGGCTGACCTTGACGTGGCGGATGAGCGCGGGCCCCACCCCCTTGTTGGCGATCCAGAGGCGGAGCTCGGGCTCGTTGCCGGAGTTGACCTCCAGGATGGGCCAGACCTGCGCGCGCACCTGCTGCCGTTGCACGTACGCGGTATAGGCGGAGACGGCGACCGCGAGAACGGCGACCATGGTGGCGACCGCCGCCTCGTAGCGCCCGCTTGAGGAACGCTCCATGTGAGCGGCGACGGTAGCATGGTGCCGTTCGGACCGGAGGTCCCCGATGGTCGCACTGTTTTTGGCCGTGACGCTCGCAGCGCCTTCCTGGCGCGTGCGCCTGGAGACTTCGCGCGGAGCCATCGTCGTCGAAGTCGATCCGTCGTGGGCTCCGCGCGCCGCGGCCCGCTTCCAAGAGCTGGTGCGCGGCCGGTACTACGACGACACGCGCTTCTTCCGCGTGGTGAAGGGGCGCTGGGCGCAGTTCGGCATCAACGGCGATCCTCGAGTCTCCGGCAAGTGGCGCGAGGCGACCTTCCCCGACGAGGAGGGGCCTGCCCGATCGAACCTGCGCGGAACGGTGGCCTTCGCCTTCGCGGTCCCGGGCGGGCGCAGCACACAGGTCTTCGTCAACCTCGCCGACAACCAGCGCCTGGACGCGCAGGGGTTCGCTCCTTTCGGCCGGGTCGTGGAAGGAATGGAGAACGTCGATGCGCTCTATTCCGGCTATGGCGAGGAGTCGGGCGGCGGCATCCGCGGAGGCAAGCAGCAGCCGGTCTTCGACGGGGGCAATGCCTGGCTCGATGCGCATTTCCCCCGGCTCGACCGGCTGCTCCGTGCGACCATCGTGCCGATTCGCAGATGAAGGTCGCTGCGCGGGGACAGGACTCGGCTCCGATTGACGCGGCGCCGCGATGGGCGTTGCTGCGTCCCCTGCCGCGCGACCGGGGGGACGCGATGGACCCAGCCCTGAATCCGCTCTACTTCGAGATCGATTGGGCCCAATTGGGCGAGGCGCTCGGAGCGCTGCTCTTCCTTTCCTTCGCGGTGGAGCGCGCACTGAGCGTGCTCTTCGAGAGCCGCCTCTACGATCGCATGCACGGGCTCGGCGCCAAGTCGCTGGTGGCGGTCGCTGTGTCCTTCGTCATCTGCTGGAGCGCGCACTTCGACGTCATCGGCATCGCCTTCCACCAGGAGCGCGTCACCATCTTCGGTTCGGCGGTGACCGCGCTGGTGGTGGCCGGCGGAAGCAAGGGCGTGATGGCGTTCATGCGGCAAGTGCTGAAAATCCCCAACTACAAGGACCAACTGGAAAGCCGTTCCACCACGCATCTCTCTCGCGACTTCCGGCGCGAGGCGGCGCCTTTGCCCAAGCCCGGCGGGCAGCCATGAGGGCGGCGCTCCTCGCGGGCGCCCTCTTCGCCGCAACCGCCGCGCGCGCCGACTACGTGCTGGTCACGCACGAAACCAGCATCTTCAAGCAGCCGCAGGCCGCCTCGCGGGTGCTCGCCGCGGCAGGACCCGGCGACCGGCTGGAGATGGTGACGCCCCGATCCGACTCCGGGTACTACCTGGTGCGATTCGGGGACGACGAGGACAGCGTCGGCTACATCTACCGCCGTTTCATCCGCGCCCGCCGCGGCGATCCCGGCTTCGTCTTTCGCCGGTCGGATCCATCCGGCACCGTGACGGGCTGGTTGCTCTACGACGCGGAGCACGAGAACCAGTCCGCCCACACGGCGCCTTCCAACCCCAGCGACTGGCGCGCGACTGCGTGGGAGGTCCATCCCATCACGGACATCGACGTGGGCGGGGAGCCGGTGGCGGCCCGATAGGAGACAACCGCGGCGGGGAGCCGTCCTTGATCCAGACCAAGGAGAAGGCGATGACCCCCCGATTTCCGCTGCTCGCCGTCGCCGCCGCCTGTGCGACGGCCGCCGCGTCCACCGTTCCCAAGAACCTGGAAGTGCCCTCGAATCAGCAGCTCGTGCTGCGTCTCGCCGCCCGTGGGACGCAGAACTACACCTGCCAACAGAAGGCGGAGGCCTTCGAATGGTCCTTCGCGGGTCCCGAGGCCGACCTGTTCGACGAGCGCGGAGAGCTTGCGGGCCGTCATGGCAGCGGACCCTCGTGGCAGCTCAACGACGGAAGCAAGGTCGTCGGCGCGGTGAAGGAGAAGGCGCAGGTCCAGGGCTCGATTCCCTGGCTGCTCCTGGAGGTGAAATCGCGGGAAGGCCAAGGCACGCTTTCCGGCGTCGCCTCGGTCCAGCGCCTCGATACCGCCGGCGGCGCGCCGCCCGCTTCCGGTTGCGACGCCGGCCATGCCGGCGAGACCGTCAAGGTCGCCTACACCGCCAACTACGTATTCTACGGTACTCCCGCGCCGCGCTGAAGGATTTTGCTAACTGCTCCGGCTGCCCCAGAGCAGGAAGAGGATCCAGGCGGCGACGGAGGCGGCGATCAGCAGCAGCCACGCCGAGACGAACTCGCCTTTCGAGGCGCGCTCCTCCGCGCTGACGCGGGAGGCAGCAAGCGAAGGCGGCGTGAGCGCGTCCGGGACGATCTGCGGCTTGGGGACGTCCGAGCCGCCAACCGCGTCGGAAGCAGCCGCGTCCAGCATTTTCCCCGCCGCGTCGAGAGCGCGGCGGTGGTTCTCCCACATGGGTGTGTTCTGGCCGTAGCCGGCCTGGACCTGCCTGCCAACCCGCCAAAGATCCCGCAGCAGCTCTCGAACGAGGTGCAGTTCTTTCGACTCGCGATCCGCGATCAAGGCGCTGCTCCCATCGGCCCCTCTACCGATTGCCTCGCACTTTCCAAGAGCAAAATGGGTGGGGTCAATAGGACATTCTTGCCTTGTGTTGACTGGACCGGGCGTACGGTTCGAGCCCGACGAGGATTTCCTTCTTTCCCTGAAAATTATGCCGCTCTTGCACGCTTGCCAAGGGGAACGAGGCCGGCGATTGAGCGTTCACAAAACGGGCGGGCCATTGAATGTGGCCGTCAGTTGAGCGAAGTTTCCCTTCCCTCCGCTGCGCACGCCCGGAGGCCCGGCATCCCTCCGAGGCCCTGGAACCCGGGCCACGCCCGGCCGAGGGCATGCCCGTGTCTCGACGCGCGGCCCCCAGGTGATCATTTCCCCGGGCATGGCAAATCCACTCGACAGGGAGATCGATCGCGTGCTGCGCAAGGGGCGGGAGCCGGATTCCTGGAAGAGGCCCGGCGCGAGACGCGAGGAACTGCTCGATCAGCGGGGCGTCAACACGCGCGGCCCGGTGGGCGAGTCCGGCAAGCCGCCCGGCGGCACCGGCATGAATCGGCCCGGCCATCCGCGATGATTGATTGCGGCCTCAGGCGTTCTTCTGGGCCCACTTGGCCAGCACCGCTTCCTGCTCCTTCTTGGGAAGCTTGAGATGGTCCGCACAGAGGAACTTGAAGCGCGGGCCCTTCGAGCGGTTCTTGCAACCGGGATAGCGGCAACTCATGTCGAGCTTGCGTCCGCGAGGCGCGCCTGCGCGGCCATTCCGCCCGGCTGCGGGCAGGGCAGCCGAGATGCGATCGGCGAAGATCTGGGCAAAACGGGCTGCGAGGAGGTCAAACGGATGTGAGGAGGGTCGGGCCATATGCCCTCAACTACGCCGCGGCGGTCCATTTCGCAAGTAAAGGTTCAATCGCCTCTCCTTTGCGGAATGGCTGGCCGCTGCGTCTGGCGCGTTCCTGCGACAAATCGCAACAAATGGGGTCCGGCCCGGGTGGGACAGCCGTGCGGCTGATGGCGGTCGGCCGGACCCCCGTCTAATATGCCGCCCTGGATGTATGGGGAGGGACGCCCTGGAGGCAATTCGCCCGACGCCACGGCGGCGGCAGGCGGGCCGCGCCCACCTGTCCTCCTCTCCATGGGAGACTGGTTCGGGACGCTCGCCGCGGTCCGCGAGCTGGGACGACGTGGCGTCGAGGTGCGCGTCGCCACCGACCGCCTCTTCGATCGGTCCGCCTGGTCGCGATACGCCCGCCGGGTTCGAGCGCCGGGAATCCGGGACGTCAATGAATATCTGGGCTGGCTGAAGCAGGCGGGCGCCCGGAATCCGGGCGCCGTGCTCTGCGCCACCAGCGACGATCTTTCCTTTCTCTACGCCGCCCACGCGCGCGAGCTCGGAGAGCACTTCCGGCTGGCGACTCCCGGGCTGGAGGTCATCCGCGAGCTCCTCGACAAGGAGCGGCTCTACAAGAACGCGCAGCAGGCGGGAATCTCCGTCCCCACCACCCTCTTTCCTTCCGATGCCGCCGAGGCCGCGAGCCTGGGCTCCGGGGCGCACTTTCCGCTCCTCTTCAAGCAGCGCACCCTGGTGCTCTCGCGCACGCTGCACAAGGGAACGCCGGTGCTGTCCGAGGCAGATCTGCGCGAGGCCTGGGGCCGGTTTCGCTGCGGCAACCAGTTTCCTGCCGAGGTGCTCTCCCGCTGGCCCGACGCGGACCGCCCGGTGTTGCAGGAATACCTGCCGCTCAGCGCACAGCGCATCTACTGTATCGAAGGATTCATCGCACCCGGCGGGGAGCGCTGGGCAACCCGGGCCGTGCTCAAGGTGCTCTCGCATCCCCGCTATCTGGGCATCGGGCTCCTCTTCGAGCATGCCGACGTCCTGCCCGACCTGGAAGCGCGCCTGGTCCGCCTCTGCCGTTCGCTGGGATATGCCGGCGTGTTCCAGTGCGAGTTCATCGAGCACGAAGGCGAACACCTGCTCATCGACTTCAATCCGCGCTTCTACAACTACATGGCATTCGATCACGCCCGCGGGCTGCCCCAGGCCTGGTTCGCATATCTTCATGCCATCGGCGCCCACGAGGAGCTGGCAGCGGAGCTCGATCGCGCCCGGGTGGCGCGGCCGGATGCGGCGACCCTGGCCTACTGCTACCGCCTGGGAACCTGGACGCAGCTGACCATCGAGCGCCTCGCGCGATCGGTCCCCCCCAGCGAGGTCGAGCGCTGGAGACGGTGGCGAAAGGGCGCCCTCCGCCTGATCGATCCCGCCTGGGAAGAAGGCGATCCCGGCCCTGGGATCGCCGATGCCATCGCGCAGCTCTGGATGGCGCTCCGCCACCCCCGAAGTTTTTTCCGCCGCAACTCCCGCCGGTTGTCCTGAGAGAGGTTCGTAGGACCTGAGCCGGAGGGACTCGCGGCTTGCCTCGGG
>DASRTX010000201.1:0-2544 GCA_035655715.1 Myxococcales bacterium
CCACCAGGGGCTAGACTAGTCGCCGTCCGAAACGGATCGAGCCCCGGTCCGAGCGAGTGCTGCAATCAACTGGAAGGATCGAATTACGCCGTCGTGACGGTGTGAGGAGTGTTCCTGGTGGGGGCGGCGGCGAAATGGTCGCCCGAAACGTTCGGTGCTGGGGGAGCAAAGCCCTCTGTGCCTTTGTGCGCTGGCCGTTTCTGGCTATGAGGGCGCAGTTCGGGCGTCGAGCCATACGAGCCGGGTGAAATTGTAGGCCAGGTTGGCAAGCCCGATTTTCACCCGCGCTCGTGCCAGCCCGATGGTGCGGACGAACAACGCCATCCGATGCTTCTGCCTGGCAAACACGTGCTCGATGGCCGAGCGGACCCGTGCCCGTGCGGCGTTTGCCTTGGCGTGCGCTGCCGAGAGACGCCGACGCGGCGGCCGGCGGAATTGGATGCGCTCGCGCAATCCGCGCCGCTGCACCGCCTGTAAATTGCGCTGGGTCCGATAGGCGGTGTCTGCCCACACAGAACTGGCCGTGTTCTCCGTATCGAGCAGGTCCGCAAAGCTGCGGCTGTCGTGCGCCGCGGCGTCGGTCACCGTCCAGCCTCGGATGAGACCGTGGTGGCGGTCGATATTGAGGTGCGACTTGTAGCCGAACACCGGCACCGCGATCTCAACGCCGGTGCGGGCCGCACCGTCTTCGGGTTTCGGCTTGGAACGCCCCCGCTTCAAGGTCCAGCGCGCGTCACGGTCCTTCTGCTGGCGCTTGGCCTTTGACCACCCCGGCGGCGTGCCGCCCTGCTTGACGACCGCCTTCTCGTCCTCGGTTAGCTTCTGCTTTGGTGCGGCGACGATCGTGGCATCGATGATTTGCCCTCCCATGGCGAGATAGCCCTTGCGGTGAGCACGGCGTCGAAGCGCCGGAACAGCGTCTCGGTCGCACCCGCCCGCTTGAGCTGCTCGCGATACAACCACACGGTCTTGGCGTCAGGCACCGGCTCGTGCAGCTCGAGACCGACAAAGAGCGGTGGCTCGGTTTGTCTGAACAGCGTTTCGGTTTTGATAAGTGGAACGTCTGCCGGGTTCAGGCTGCCGCGATGTGCGGCAAGCCAGTGAAGTAAGCATAGTCTGGCGTCTGCCGGTCAAGGCTCGAATGAGGGCGCCTGGCGTTGTAAAAGCCGAAGTAGCGACCGATCGAGGCGCGGGCCTCGGAAACCGTATCGTAGGCTCGGAGATACACCTCCTCATACTTCACCGAGCGCCAGACGCGCTCAATGAAGACGTTGTCGCGCCATGCACCCTTGCCGTCCATGCTGATGGCGATGCCGTTCCTGACGAGAATGCCGGTGAAGTCTGTACTGGTGAACTGGCTGCCTTGATCGGTGTTGAAGATGTCCGGTCTGCCGTGCCGGGCGAGCGCCTCCTCAAGCGCCTCGATGCAGAATCCCGCCTCCATGGTGATCGATAGACGCCAGGCGAGAACCCGACGGCTGAACCAGTCCACAACGGCCGTGAGATAGACGAAGCCCCGCGCCATCGGAATGTAGGTGATGTCCATGGCCCAAACATGGTTCGGCCCCGTCACCGCCAGATTGCGCAGGAGATACGGATAGATCTTGTGGCCAGGCGCCGGTTTGGACGTGTTCGGCTTACGATATAGCGTCTCCATGCGCATCCGCTTCATCAGCGTGGTGACATGCTGACGGCCGATCTTGAAGCCCTCCGCCGTCAGGAGATCGCGCAGCATCCGGCTGCCTGCGAACGGATACTCGAGATGCAGCTCATCCATCCGTCGCATGATGGCAAGGTCGGCGTGCGAGACGGCCCTCGGCCGGTAATAGACGCTAGCCCGGCTGATGCTCAGCACCTGTGCCTGGCGCGTGATCGGCAGATCGTGGGAACGGTCTATCATCGCTTTGCGCTCAGCAGACCCGCCTTGCCGAGCGCGCCCTCCAAAAAATCGTTCTCCAGCGTCAGCTCTCCGATCTTCGCATGGAGTGACTTGATATCAACGCGCGGAACATCGGGATCCGAACGGGTACCGGACCCGAACACCGCGGCAGCCCCCTCCTGGAGCAGTGATTTCCATTGCGTGATCTGGTTGGGATGGACGTCGAACTGCTGCGCCAAATCGGCTAGCGTCTTCTCACCCTTGATGGCGGCCAGTGCCACCTTCGCCTTGAAGGCCGCTGTGTGGTTCCGGCGTGGTCGTCGTGACATGGTCTCTCCTGATTCGCGGGCAACAGCGTGCCCGCCGTCAGGCAGAAACTCCACCTATCGTCCTGTGCAGATTTCCGGAGCCAGCTCTCAGCGAGGGCGTGCTCTACGTCGGTAAAGCACAGGAGAAGGCGCGAGTGATGCGTACGGAGCGGCGTCGTAGCCGCTTCACCGGCGGGACCTATCCATGGATCGTGGAATCCACAGCGATGGTCAACTATTACTACTTCTATTGCGTGGACGAGGACTTCGGGCCGTTCTTCCTGAAGTTCTGCTCCTATTTCCCCTACAACGCGAAGCTCTGCATCAACGGCCACGAGTACCTCAAGCGCCAGCTTG
>DASRTX010000202.1:0-4881 GCA_035655715.1 Myxococcales bacterium
GCATGCACATCGAGACCGATGAATCGGATATCGTTCTTCACGACCGGCTCCTTTCGCTTGTAGCTCTGCGCTACAGGTCTCCCGATCCGTGGCGTAACCTACGCCGAGCGAATCGGGGCCGGTCGTTCCATCTTGACTAGCGAAAAGCCGTGCCCGTGCACGAGCTCGGGCACCAGCACCTAGGCTCGCAGCAGTTGGAGATTCTCCTCCATCCGCGCGCGGAAGTCCGCGGTGGTTCCCGAAAACGCCACGCGGCCCTTGACCAGGATCAGGTGGCGGTCGCCGATCTCCAAGAGGCGCCGCACCTCCTTGTCCACCACCAGCGCCGCCATGCCCTCCGCCCGCAGCCTCTGCAGCGCTGCCCAGATCTCCTGGCGGATGAGCGGCGCCAGACCCTCCGTCGCGCCGTCCAGGATGAGCAGCGCCGGGTTGGTGAGCAGTGCCCGCGCGATGGCCAGCATCTGCTGCTCGCCCCCGGAGAGCTGCGCGCCCAGGTGCCCCAGCCGTTCGCCCACCCTGGGAAAAAGCTCCAGCGCGCGCGGCAGGGTCCACGGTCCCGGCCGCGCCGCCATCAAGAGATTCTCGCGGACGCTCAAGCCGGGAAAGATGCCGCGGCCCTCGGGCACCAGGCCCAGCCCGTGCCGCGCGATGCGGTGCGCGGGCCAGCCGGTGACGTCGGCGCCGCGCACGTGGACCTGGCCCGAGCGCGCCGGCGTCAGGCCCAGCACGCTGCGGATGGTGGTGGTTTTCCCCATGCCGTTGCGGCCCATCAGCGTCAAGGTCTCGCCGGCGTCCAGGGCGAAGCTCACGCCGTGGAGCACGTGGCTGTCGCCGTAGTAGGTGTGCAACTCGCGCGCCTCCAGCAGCGCGGTCATGCCTCCTCCTCGCCGAGATAGGCCTCGCGCACCCGCGCGCTGCCGCGGATGGCCTGCGCCGCGCCCGTCTCCAGCAGGCGGCCGTTGACCATGACGGTGACGGTGGTAGCGATGGAGAAGACGGCGTCCATGTCGTGCTCCACCAGGACCAGCGTGCGATCGCGCGCGATCTCGCGGAGCAGCGCCAGGATGCGATGCCCCTCGTCGTGGCCCAGCCCCGCCAGCGGCTCGTCGAGCAGCAGGAGCTCGGGCGCCGTGGCCAGCACCATCGCGATCTCCAGCAGGCGCTGGTCGCCATAGCTGAGTTGCCCCGCCAGCACCAGGCGCCGATCGGAGAGCCCGCACTCGGCCAGCGCCTGCGCCGCGCGCGCGGCGATCTCCGGGTCGCGGTCGGCGGAGCGCAGGAACACCATCGAGGTGCGGGCGCGGGACTGCGCCGCCAGCCACACGCACTCGGCGCAGGAGAGGGTGGGAAAGACGTTGGCGGTCTGGTAGCTGCGACCCATCCCCATCTGCGAGATGGCCTCGGGCGGGGAGCGCGTCACCTCGGTGCCGCGGAAGACGATCCGGCCCGAGGAGGCGCGCAGCTCGCCCGCAAGCAGCCCCAGCAGCGTGGACTTGCCCGCGCCGTTGGGGCCGATGACGGCGTGCACGCCAAAGCGCTCGACCCGCAACGAGATGCCGTCCACGGCAGCCAGCGCCCCGAAGCGCCGGGTGAGGTCCGCGGTCTCCAGCAATGGCTCAGCCACGGCTTCCCCTCAGCAGGCCGGCCAGCCCTGCCGGAACGAAGAGCACGGCGGCGATGGCCACGGACCCGATCAGCGCGCTCCAGTACTCGGTGATCCGCTCGGCGAATTGGCCCAGCACCGCCAGCAAGAGCGCGCCCAGCATGGGACCGTAGAGCGTGCCCTTGCCGCCCAGCAGCACCGTCACCAGCACCAGCCCCGATTGCCGCCATCCAAGCTGCGCGGGGTTGACGAATCCGTAGAGGGCCGCGTCGAGATATCCGGAAAGCCCCGCGATGGCGCCGCCGAGGACGAAGGCGAGAAGCTTGTAGCGCCGGGTGGCGTATCCCAGCGAGCGCATGCGCGGCTCGTTGAGCCGGATGCCCACCAGCACGCGCCCGAACGGCGCCTGCACGGCGCGCTGGAGGAGGACGAAAACGGCGACCAGCGCGATCCAGATGGCGTAGTACGGCGCGGTCCGGCCCGCGAACGGCCGGGCCGAGACGAAGACCCCGTCCGATCCACCCAGCCCGGGCGCCTCGTTGAAGACGTGGAAGAGCATCTCGGTGAACGCCAGCGTCACCATCACGAAGTAGGCGCCGCTGGTGCGCAGGCTGAGCCAGCCGATGGCCAGCGCGGCGGCAGTCGCCCCCAGCAGGCAGAGCGGCAGGGTCAACACGAAGCTGGAGATGCCCAGGCCGTTGCTCAACCCAGCCAGCAGATATCCGGCCAGCCCGAAGAAGGCGGCGTGGGCCAGGCTCACCATCCCGCCGTAGCCCACCAGCAGATCGAGGCTGACGGCGAAGATGCAGGAGATCATCGCCTTGCCCGCGAACTGGATCCAGAAGCGATCGCCGCCGAGCGGGAGGAGCAGGAGCGCGGCGGCAAAGGCAAGCAGCGCGAAGGCCACGCGCCGCGGCAGCCTCATCGCGCCTCCGCCGGCTCGCCGAAGAGGCCGCGGGGGCGGAAGAGCAGCACCGCCGCCATCACCGCATAGACGATGGCGCCGGAGAGTCCCGGCAAGAGCACCTTGCCGAACGTGTCCGCGAGGCCCACCAGCATGGCGCCGAGGAAGGCTCCCTTCACCGAGCCGATGCCGCCGATCACCACCACCACGAAAGAGACGATGAGCACGCCGTCGCCGATGCCGGGATAGACGGTGGTGAGCGGCGCCGCCAGCATGCCGGCCAGGGCCGCGAGGCCGGCGCCGGCGGCGAAGAGGATGGAGAGCAGGCGGCGGACGTCGATGCCCAGCGCCTCCACCATCTCGCCGTTGACGGCGCCCGCCCGCACCCGCATGCCGAACCGCGTGTGCAAGAGCACCTGGCGGATGGCCACCGCCACGCCCAGGCAGGCCAGCGAGGTGAAGGCGCGATAGACCGGCCAGGTCTGCGCCTCGCCCAGGGCGACCGTTCCCGAGAGCGCCGCGGGCGTGGCGACGCCGTGCACCTCGCTGCCGAAGAGCGCCCGGGAGAGATCGTTGAGCACCAGCACCAGGCCATAGGTGAGCAGCACCTGCGCCAGGTGGTCGCGCCCATAGAGCCGCGAGATGGCCAGCTTCTCGATCAGCCAGCCCAGGCCCACCATCACCGGCAGGCCGATCAGCACCGCGGCGAGGAAGCTTCCGGTCCGCTCCGAGATCCAGTACGCCACATATGCGCCCAGCATGTAGAAGGCGCCGTGGGCGAAGTTGAGCACGCCCAGCACGCCGAAGATCAGCGTCAGGCCGCTGGCGACCAGGAAGAGCAGCAGCCCGGACTCCACGCCGTTGAGGATCTGCAGCGCGAAGAGCGAAAGGGTCATGTCGCCATCGCGCATCCGGAGGCGGGATCTTCCGCGTCCTTCTGCGCCACGCCCAGCACCACCTCGCGGCCCGCCTTCACCTGGCGCAGGTAGACGTTCTGGACGGGGTTGTGCGCCTTGGAGAAGCGGAAGGGCCCGCGCGGGCTGTCGACGCGCACCGATTCGATGGCGGCGATCAGATCCTTCCGCGCCGAGGTGTCACCCTGTACCCGGGCCAGCGCCTGGGCCAGCACGTTGACGGTGTCGTATCCCGCCACCGCGTAGACGTCGGCCTCGCGCGAAGTGGCCTTCTTGAACGCCTCGCGGAAGCGGTGGTTGGTGGGATTGTCGAGCGAGTCCGCGTAGTGGAGCGTGGTCTTGACGCCCTCGGCGGCCTGGCCCTGCGCCGACAGCACGCCTTCGGTGAGGAAGCCGCTGCCGTAGAGCGGGACCTTGTCGCGCAGTCCGGCGGCCGCGTAGTCCTTGACGAACTTGGCCGCGCCCGCGCCGGCGAAGAAGACGAAGACGGCGTCGGGCTTGAGCGCGGCGATCTCGGAGAGGTGGGCCTGGAACTCGGTGCTGGGAAAGGGCACCGGAATCTCCTTGACGATGCTGCCGCCGCCCTTGGCGTAGCCCTCCTTGAACGCCGCCATCGACTCCTGCCCGAAGCTGTAGTTCCAGAACATCAGCACCGCCTTCTTGCGGCCGTCCTTGAGCACCACGTCGGCGCAGGGATGGGAGGTCTGCCAGTTGGAGAAGGAGGTGCGGAAGACGTGGGGAGCGCAGAGCGAGCCGGTGACGGCCTGCGCGCCGGCGTTGGTGACGATGGTGAGCGTGTTCTCCTGGCGGACGATCTGCATCATCGCCATCGCCACGCCGGAGTGGACCGGACCGGTGAGCACGTCCACCTTCTCGCCGATCACCAGCTTGTTCACGTTGGCCGGCGCCTTCGCGGGATCGGACTCGTCGTCGACCGCCACCCATTCGATCTCGCGCCCGCCCAGCTTCCCGTCGTGCTCGCGCGCGGCCAGCTTCATGCCCTCGGTGATGTTGTTGCCGAGGGCGGCGTAGGTGCCGGAGTAGGGGAGCAAGAGGCCGATGCGGAGCTTCGCCTTGCTGGCCGCGAAGGCGCGGCGGGAAAGGAGCAAGCCTGATGCGGCGCCGCCGGCGGCAATCAGCGCGCGGCGGGAGAGCGTCGGGGCGGACATCGCGAACCTCCGGAGATGGGCTGCGTCGGATCTACGACAGATGAGACCATTGGCCGTCAAGACGCACGGGCGGCGAGCCAGGCGCGGGCAGGCGCGGTGTCGATGCCATGCCCGGCGAAGCCGGGGAGCACCACCTCCTCCAGCGTGCGCACGAACGTCTCGCGCCGCTGGGCCGAGGAGAGGATGCCGTGGCGGAGCAACTCAGAGGGTTCGGGAGAGGCTGCGCGGAACAGCGCATCGTCGACGGTTCCCGAGAGCATCGCGGGAATCCAGGCGGAGAGGAACGACACG
>DASRTX010000203.1:0-10994 GCA_035655715.1 Myxococcales bacterium
GCATGCACATCGAGACCGATGAATCGGATATCGTTCTTCACGACCGGCTCCTTTCGCTTGTAGCTCTGCGCTACAGGTCTCCCGATCCGTGGCGTAACCTACGCCGAGCGAATCGGGGCCGGTCGTTCCATCTTGACTAGCCATCCCCGTCGGTCAGATCAATTCATCGTCAATGGTTGCTGTTCGCCCGGCTGCCGACCTGGCCAGCGCCTCCGTAGCGCGAAAGCCGTTGGATCCCTACGTTCCCGCGGGCACCGCATCTGGAGAGGGCACCATGAACATCCTGAAGACCGCGGCGGGATTCGCGCTCGCGATTTGCACCGCCGCCCTGCCGCTTCGCGCCGACGTCGTACCGCTCTATCGGCTCTACCGCGATTCCAATACCGACTATCTCTACACGACCGACCCGGCGGAGCGGCAGTCAGCGCTGAACAGCCAGGGCTTCGTCGATCAGGGCGTCGCCGGTTACTGCGACAACGCCGGCGGGACGGCTCCGCTCTACCGCCTGTGGAAAGGCGCGCCGCAGTCCGATCACCTCTACACCAGCGACGCCGGCGAGCGCGACTCGCTGGTGAACGGCGGCTGGGCCTACGAAGGAATCCAGTGCTACCTCTCGCAAGCGCAGGACCCCGGCACCTCCGCCTTCTACCGGATGTCGAAGTGGACCGAGGCCACGGGCGACCTCGTGCACTTCTATACGACCAACTCGAACGAGGTGACGTCCCAACAGGCAGCCGGCTTCAACTACGAGGGCATCCAGGGCTACATCCTGACTTCGGCGCCGTCCTCCCCGCCTCCTCCACCGCCGCCGCCACCTCCTCCACCCCCGCCGCCGCCGGCCTCGTCCACTCCGTTCCACGGGACGCCGCTCTCGATCCCCAACACCTTCGAGGCGGAGGACTTCGACAAGGGCGGTGAAGGCCATGGCTACCACGACCTCACGCCCGGCAACCTCGGCGGCATGTACCGGCCCGACGAGGACGTCGACGTCATCGCGTCGCCGGAGGTGAACGGGTACGGCAACTACGTCGTCAACAACTTCCAGACCGGCGAGTGGATGGCGTACACCGTCCACATCTGGGGCACGCGCGCGTACGACGTCCGCATCCGCGCGTCGAACAACTACTCGCCGACGACCGCGTTCCATGTCGAGGTCGATGGCCAGAACGTGACCGGCCGCGTGACGGTGCCGATGACCGGCGGCTGGGATCGCTTCGCCTGGGTCACCGCGGCGAGCATCAACCTGCCGGACGGCGACCACCTCGTGCGGCTGGTCTGCGACGAGCAGTACTTCAACGTGAACCAGATCGACATCGAGACGGCCGGCACGCCGCCGCCGCCCGACCCGCAGCCACCGCCTCCCCCTCCGCCGCCGCCTCCTCCCCCGCCGCCTCCGTCGGGGCCGGCCAATCCCGACTTCTCCTGCGGCTTCGAGCAGGGGTACTGCGGCTTCACCGAGCAGTACGTCGGCGACCAGTCTTCTCCGCCCGGCCCGCCCCGCAGCTCCTTCGTCACCGCGCCACACCGCGACGGCTCATACGCCATCCGCCTCCACACCGAGACGACCGATACCAACCTGCACGGCTCCGGCGACTGGGAGCGCAACGACCTGTCTCTGGGAAAGGACCCCGGCTACTGCAATCCCGGCCAGGAAGAGTGGTGGGCGGACTCGGTGTATTTCCCGGACGACTACGTGGCGCCGAGCGGCGGCGTGCTGATCGACTGGCATGACATCTCCGACGGCGGCCTGCCGAACCTCGACCTGGAGATCCATCCTGACGGCATGTGGGTCCGCAGCGAGTACGGCGTCGAGGCGACGAACCCCTTCGACATGGTGCGCATCCAGGTCAGCGGGCCGGTCCAGAAGAACGTCTGGTACGACGTCGTCTACCACGTGAAGTGGACGACGGACTCCACCGGCTTCATCGAGTTCTGGCTGAACGGCACGCAGGTCTTCAGCAAGACCGGAATCCAGACGCTCTATACGAGCACACACCAGTGCTACTTCAAGCTCGCGCACTACCACGCGCCCGTGGGCCAGGCCACCTCCGTCATTCACGACCGCGTGCGGCGCGGAAAGACGCAGGCAGACGTCGTGAATTGAGCCAGACCGCGCGATGCCCGGCAGTTCTGCTGCCGGGCACGCGATCAGCTAGCCCGAGTACCGCGCCAGGCCGACGGTGATGTTGTCCACGCCGCCGTTGGCGTTGGCCTCTTCGACCAACAGGTTGCAAGCCTTCTGCAGATCCGGCTCCTGCGCGAGGATCTCGGCGATGCGATCGTCCTCGACCATGCCGGTGAGGCCGTCGCAGCAGACCAGGCAGACGTCGCCCGGCTCGATGTCCCAAGCGCTGACCTCCACCTCGGTCTGGTCGGCCATGCCCAGGGCGCGGGTGATCACGTTCTTGTGCTGGAAGTTCTCGATCTCTTCGTCGGAGAGGCGGCCCGTCTTGATCAGCTCGTTGAGGAGCGAGTGGTCGCTGGTGGTGGCCTGCAATTCGCCGCGCCGGAAGAGATAGCCGCGACTGTCGCCCACCCAGGCGAACCAAGCCTTCTTCTCGCGCAACAGGCAACCCACGAAGGTGGTGCCCATGCCGCGCCGGCCGTCACCGTCGCCCTCCGCGGCCTCGCGGATGCGCTGGTTGGCCCACTGGGCGGCGACCGAGAGCAGATTGGTGCCCTCGTCCTTGCTGCGGTCGTAGCGGAACGGCCAGGTGGCTTCCGGATCGCCGGCCAGCTCGAAGAAGCGCTTGACGGTGGCGACGCCGATGCCGCTGGCCACTTCACCCGCCTCGTGGCCGCCCATGCCGTCGCAAACCACGGCGAGGTTGTGATCCGGCATGACGAGGAGCGCATCCTCGTTGTGGTCTCGCTTGAGGCCGACGTCGGTGGCGCCGGCGAACTCGAATGGCATGCCGGCGAGTGTAGCCGATCCACCCCGGGGCGCCCTCCGCCGATTTCCGGATGGACCTCGCCGCATTGCGACAACTTCGTGCAGTTCCTAAGCTTTTCCCACACCAGGAGGGCGACCTTGGCGAAGCAACCAGGCAGGGGCCAGAAGCGGCGCGCAGCAGCGCTCGAGCGTAAGGCCACGCAGCACCAGGACTTCGTGGGCGGCGCCGAGAAGGAGCGCGCGGAGGCCGAATTCCGCAAGCTCGACCGCCAGCAGGAGGAGGAGAGCCGCGAGACAGTGCGCGAGATGGCCAACGAGCTCCGCGAACTGGCCAACCAGGCCCCGTCCGACGGCGCCTTCGGCGCGGAGCTGCCCTTCCGCGTGCCCCGCTCCGTGGAGGAAGTGAAGACGGTGGTTCGAGAGGCGCCTGACGCGCTGCGAGAAAAGGCGCGCGAACGGCTGGAACAGCTGCCTGAGCCGGCGCAGCGCCTGCTCCAAGTGGCCCGCTCCGCCGCCAACGTGCTGCTGGCGCCGGCGCGCATCGGGCTGCACCTCGCGCGCGAGCTGGTGCGCATTCCCTTCACCGTGGTGGACGTTCTGCGGCACCGGGAGGCGTAAGTGTTCCAGGCCGCCCGCTCGCGCCTCGTGCAGGGGCTCGTGCGCCGCGTGCTCCGGCCGGTCGCTTCGCGCGGCCGGCAGGCGCGGCCACCGCTGCCCTCCGGACGGCGAATTCTCATGTTGCACCTCGACGGCGTGGGCCGCGCGCAGCTCGATCGCGCCATGGAGCTGGGCTACACGCCTACCCTGCGCGGCCTGATCGAGCGCGGCCCCTACCGCCTCTCTCCATGTCGCGCCGGAGCGCCCACGTCGACCCCTGCGTTCCAGGGCGGGCTGCTCTACGGCCTCACCCACGACATCCCCGGGTACACCTGGTTCGACAAGCGGCGCGGGCGCGAAGTGCGCATGGATCGCGCGGACGACGCCCGCCTGGTGGAGCAGGAGCTGCTGCAGGCGGGCACCCCGCTGCTCGCAGGCGGCTCCGTCTACTGCTCCATCTTCTCCGGCGGCGCGCGCTCGCGGCGCTGGGCGCTATCGGGCTGGAACGAGGACCTGTGCGCGGCCGACTTCGGCATGGAGGAGCTGTCGCGCGCGCCGCTCTTGCCACAGGCGCGCGACCTGCTCGCCGCGGCCCTGGTGCACAGCGCCACCGCCGGGCGCATCGCCGGCGCGCTCGGCATGGACGTCGCCTCGGGCATGCTGGAGACCGCGCGCTGGGCCGCCCACGTGGGGTCGCTGCAGCACGAGCCGCAGTTCCTCTTCCACCGGGTCCTCACCGAGTGCCTGTTCGCGGAGTTCGCTGCCAACTCCTGCGTCATCGACATCGCCCGCGGCACGCCCATCGTGTACGCCTGCTTCATCGGCTACGACGAATACGCGCACAGGCGTGGGCCCTTCTCCAAGCTGGCCTTGCTCAAGCTCTTCGAGCTCGACCGCATGCTCGGCCGCATCCTCGCCGCGGCCGAGGCGTTGCCCGAGCTGAAGTACGAGGTGTACCTGTTCAGCGATCACGGTCAGGCTGCGACCACGCCCGCGGAGCTGGTGCTGGGCGAATCGCTGGGGGAGCATCTCTTGTCCGACGGCCGCACCGCGGGGCACGACCCGGTGGCGTTCGGCGCCGCGGGCGGCGGCGAGACGGCGGCGGTGGCGGCGCGGGCGCGCTGGATGCGGCGCCTCGCAGGCGTCCTCCCCGGCCCGGCGGCGACGGCCGCCCTGGGTTGGGCGCGGCACCTGGCCCGGTCGCTCGATGCGGCCCAGCCCGATCACGCCGACGGCCCGCTCTTGATCGTGCCCGCCGGCGACATCGCGCACCTCTACTCGACCCAGGTGCGCGAGCCGCTGCGGGAAGCGGCGGTCCGCGCCCTGCACCCCGGCCTGCTCGAGCGCTGCGCTCGGTCGCCCGCGGTGGGCTTCGTCCTGGTGCGCGGCGAGAGCGGCCCGCTGGCGCTGCTCGGCGACAAGCGACTCGAGCTCCACCGCGCGCAGGACGCCCTGGAGCTGGCGCATGCGGCAGGCCATCCGCTGGCGGCGGTCTACGCGCGGGACCTCCTCTCCATGCGCAGCGCCGGCGACGTGATCCTGCTCGGCACGGCGGCGGCGGGCGGCACGGTGGCGTATCCCTTCGAGTTCGGCTCGCACGGTGGCCTGGCCAGGGACGAGTTGGATACGTTCATGATCCATCCCCAGGAACTGGGCGAGGACGCCTTCGCCGGGGTGGTGCGGCCCCGCGACCTGCACCGCTTCTTCCTCGATCGCAGTGGCCGCGTGCCGCGCGCGGAGGCGCGGGAGGCCGATGCCGCTTGCGCCTCGTGAGCTGGAACATCCACGGCGGCGTCGGCTCGGACGGCCGGCGCGACCTGGGGCGGATCGCCGCCTCGCTGGAGGAGATGCGCTGTGACGTGGCCGCACTCCAGGAAGTGGGCGATCCGCACCGGCAGGCCCGCGACGCGGAGGTGGCCGATCACGCCACCTGGCTGGGACGCAGGCTGGGCTGGTTCGTCGCTTACGGCCCCAACCTGATCGTGCGCGGGCGGCCGTACGGCAACGCCGTGCTCTCCCGCTACCCCATCGTGCGCGCTCACAACTACGACCTCTCGGTGCCGCGGCACGAGCCGCGCGGGTGCCTGCGCGCCGACCTCGAGCTTCCCGAAGGGAGGAGCTTGCACCTGTTCGATCTGCACCTGGGGCTCTCCGGCGGCGAGCGGCGCAAGCAGGCGGCGATGCTCTTCTCCGCCGATCTGCTGCGCGATACCGCCCTGGCCGCGCCCTTGGTGGTGTGCGGGGATTTCAACATGTGGTCGCCGCTGCCGGGACCCATCTTGAGGTTGCTGCGCTCCGCCCTGCGCGACGCCGCCGCCGTCGCCGGCGTCCGCCGTCCCACCTGGCCCGCGGGGTTGCCCCTGCTGCGCCTCGACCGCGCCTACGTGGATAGCGCAGTGCACGTGCTTTCGTGTGGGGTGGTGAACGGCGGCGAGGCGCGCAGAGCGAGCGATCACCTGCCCCTCTGGGTCGAGTTGGAGATCCGGGCGCCGGCTGCCCCTGCGGGGCTGGCCATGGGCAAGCCCGGTGCCTAGCTTGCGCGTCGGAGGTCTCCCACGATGGCAACCGAAGCGCAGGGCAACAACGGTCAAGGAACTGCCGCCCGCATTCTGGGCAATTTCAACCCGGAGGACGCACAGCAAATGCTGGAACAGGGCCGCGCGGCCCTCGATCAAGCTCTCGATACCGCCTCACAATTCATCCGCGAGCGCCCCATCGTCTGCCTCGCCGGCGCGCTGGCTTTCGGATACGTCGTCGGCAAGATCGTCTCTCGCTGAACGGGAGAAGCACAGTGGCCATCAACACCGAATACCAGGGACAGGGCGCCATGGATCACGGCAAGCGAATGGTGGACGAGGCGCGCGCGTTCAAGGACGCCATCGGCAGCCAGGCCGAGAGCTTCACCCGGAGCATCGACCTGCGCGGCCGCGTCGACCGCAATCCCGTGGGCATGGTGCTCGCCGCGGCGGGTATCGGATACGTGCTGGGCGGGGGTCTCTTCTCGCCGCTGACCGGCAAGCTGGTGAAGGTGGGCATCCGACTTGCGCTCATCCCGCTGGTGAAGAGCCAGCTCTCGAACATCGCCGGCGCGGCGCGTGAAGCGACGGCGGGCGAGGGAGCGGCCGGCTCCACCTTCTAGTACCGCGAACCCCCAAGCATTCCGCGGGGTTCGTGTCCAGATTCGCACGGGATCGGACTGCTCTCAATGGCGCGCGGCCGCGAGGCCGCCTGGAGGCGTGTCATGGAAGTGAACGTGAAGGACATCCGCAAGCGCGGACTGAAGGCTCTCAAGTACCTGCAGGACATCGACAAGGACGACGTCCTCGAGGCGCTCGGCCTGGAGGAGCGTTCCAGCGCGTGGAGCACCACGCTGGGAACGATCGGGATCTTCGCTCTCGGCTGCCTGGTGGGCGCCGGCATCGGCCTCGCCTTCGCACCCAAGAGCGGCGAGGAGTTCCGCAACGAGCTGGGCGAGCGCATGCGCCGCAAGGCGGACGACCTGGGCGTCGGCCAGGACGTCGTCAGCCGCTCGCAGATGCCGGTCACCTAGGACGGTTCGACAACGATCAACCGCCAGGCGTGCTTGGCGGTTGATCCGAGCCTGTTCAGGGACTGACCAGGGCGGTCCAGAGCTCGTCGACGCCGAGATGTTCCTTGGCGGAGAAGCCGAAGACCTTGGGCACCGCCAGCTGCCCGGCGATCTTGTCGAGCTGCTGCTCCCGGCGGTTGCGCGAGAGCTTGTCGATCTTGGTGGCGGCCACCGCCACGCGTTTCCGTAGGGATTCGCCCCACCGGACCATCTCCACGTCGCTGGGCTGGGCGCCGAGGTCGCCGTCCACCAGCACCACCAGGACGCCCAGCGTCTCGCGGCGCGTCAGGTACTCCTCGATCATCGCCTGCCAGGTGTCGCGCTCCTCGCGCGGCCCGCCGGCAAACCCGTAGCCGGGCAGGTCTGCGAAGAGCAGGTGGTGTTCCGGTCCGCGCCCGCCGGCGCGCGGTTTCTCGGCGACGCGGAGATCGAAGAAGTTGATCAGCCGCGTGCGGCCCGGGGTCCGCGAGACGCGGGCCAGCGCCTTGCGGGCCGCCAGCGCATTGAGGGCGGACGACTTGCCCACGTTGCTGCGGCCGCAGAAAGCCACCTCGGGCGGCCCCGCCGGCGGCCAGCCGCGCGCGTCGGCGGCCGACTTGAGGAACTCCGCTGAGAGGACGATCAAAGCGCCAGCTCTTCGCGGAGCGCGGCGAACTCGCGGCCGAACGCCTCGGCGTTGCGGTGGGAGGCGCCGCCCAGGGCCAGCCTGCCGGAGGAGAACTGCGCCCAGATACGCTTGTGCGAGGTGTAGAAGGCCACGCCGATGCCGGCGAAGAGCAGGAAGCAGCCCAGGTAGACGATGGGCGTCGACGGATCCTTCGCGATCTGCAGGCCGGTGGCGTAGAGCGGCGCCAGCTGCTCGAAGGAGAAGGAGAAGCGGTCGGGCCGGTTGCGCACGTCGAACTCGGGGTCGCGGGCGAACACCCAGAACGTGCTCCGGCGCCCATCTTCGATGCGCACCACCTGCACGGCAGGTCCCAGGCCGCCGAAGTCGGGCCTGTAGTCGACGACCTGGTAGGTGAGGCCGTCGGCCGCCTGCACCGTCTCGCCCGCCGCCAGCATCAGGCCGCGCGACTTGCCGGTGGCGGCGTCGCGCACCGTCACCTTGGCGCGCTGCCCTTCGTCGAGTTGGACGTAGCTGGCCTGGTAGAAGGTGAGGCCGCCGTAGCGAAGCGGATGGTTGACGGTGATGGTGGCCCGCGCCAGCTCCTTGCCCGGTTCGCGGGAGCCCATGTCCTCGAAGACGACCAGGTCGGACTCGAACGCCTTGGGCCGGCCCGGCTCGAATTCCTTGAGCCGGAAGTCGGTGCACTGCACCAGGAAGGGCTTTCCCGACTCGTCCAGCAGCCGGTGCCTGAACTCGGAGCCGTCGGGGTTGCGCTGGACGAACCCGGAGGCGATGCCGCCGTTCTGCGGCACCTGCGCCGTGCCCTCGAAGGCGGTGAGCCGGCCGTAGACCCCGCCGCCGAGGATCAGCAAGAGCGAAATGTGCACCACCCAGACGCCGAATCGCGCGTAGCGCCCGCGCTCGGCGAAGAGGTAGCCGTCCTGCGCCTGCACGCTGTAGCCGCGCTTGCGCAGCAGCTCCGCGATCTCGTCCGGCGAATGGCGCGAAGGCGTTGCGGGCACCTTGAAGCGCAGCCCCACCACCCGATCCAGGCGCCGCTCGGGATAGCGCACCAGGAACCAGATGCGCGGGAGCCGCTCGAGCGAGCAGGCGATCAGATTCAACGCCAGCGAGAGCATCAGCGCCGTGAACCACCAGGAGTGGAACAGGTCGTAGAGCTCGAACCAGCGGTAGGCTCGCAGGGTCCAGGGCCGGCCGGCGAAGGCGCGCTCGATGTTGGCGAGGGAGTCGTTCTGCGGGTTGACGAAAGTGCCGGCGATCATCCCGAGGAAGAGCAGCAGCAGATTCGCGAGCGTCAGGCGCAGCGAGCAGAAGAACCGCCAGACGATTTCGATGATGGCGTGGCTCTCCTCCTCGGTGGGAGGAGGAAGCTGGGCAACTTCGCTGACGGCGGTGGCCGTCGGCCCCGCGGGTACCAGCTCTTCTGCGGCTGAGCTCACAGATGTTCCTTGAGCCACAGCGACAGTTTTGGTTTCCGCGCCGCCCGTTCGGTTGTCCAGTGGTCGATGCGCTGCATGGCTTCTTTGACGTCGAACGGCTTGAGCGAAGGCGACTGCCCGCCGTGACATACTTTACAGCTTGCGGGGGTGGGATCGGTCAAGCCAAACAGGCGCGCCAATTCCTTGTCCTTCATCACCGGCACGGGCTGGTAGAAGCGCCCGCCGCCGTGGCAGGTCTCGCAGGAGACGCCCTGCACGTCGGCCTGGCCGCCCCGCTGCTCGTCGCGCGAGTGACACTGCAAACAGAGCGCTTGCTTGCGCTGCTCGGGCGTGAGCGACTGCGCCGCGCGCGCGTGGGGTCCGGCGGCCCAGACGCGGTACGCCTCTGCGTGGCAGGTGCGGCAGGAGGCCGCCCCGACGAAGTCGGAGGCGAACGCCGCGGGAGCGACGCAGAGGAGGAGAGCGAGGCGTTTCATGCCGGCCTGAGTGTACACTCCCGCGGTGCGGATCTGGGGATTAACCGGCAACATCGGCTCGGGCAAGAGCACGGTCGGGCGCATGCTTGCGGCCGCGGGAATCCCGGTGGTGGACGCGGACCAGGTGGCGCGCGAGGTGGTGGAAAAGGGCCGCCCCGCGCTCCGCGACATCGCGTCGCGGTTTCCCGGCGTGCTGCTCGCGGACGGATCGCTGGATCGCAAGGCGCTCGCGCAGCGCGTCTTCGCCGATGCGGGGGAACGGGAGGCGCTCAACCGCATCGTCCACCCGCGCATCGCCGAAGAGGTCTCCTCGCGGATGGGAGCCCTGGCAAGCGCCGGCTACCGTGTGTCCGTCTACGAGGCGGCATTGATCGTCGAGAACGGCCTGCAGGCCGGCCTCGACGGGCTGGTGGTGGTGACCGCCCCGCCCGAGGCGCAGATCGCGCGGCTGCGGCTGCGCGACGGGATGACCGAGGAGGAGGCGCGGGCCCGCATCGCCGCGCAGCTCCCAGCGGCTGCGAAAACGCGGCACGCCACCGTGGTGATCGAGAACGCCGGCGCCGAGGCCGACCTCAAGGCCCAGGTTGCCCGGCTGGCCACGCGCATGCGTGAGTCCGCCTGATGTACCTCGTCACCGGATACCCGAGGCTCCTGGCGGCCCGCATGGCGGAGGCGCTGGCGCCGCGGGCAGAGGTGGCGTTGCTGGTGCGCGACAAGGACGTGGAGGCTGCGCAGCAGTTCGCCTCGGCGCTGCCGCACGCTCGCGTGCTGGAAGGCGACGTCTCCGCCATGCACCTGGGCCTTTCCACCGCCGAATACCGTGCGCTCTCGGAGGAGTGCACCGACGTGGTGCACGCCGCCGAGTCGACGCGCCTGGGCGCCGACAAGCTCACCCTGGAGCGCGTCAACGTGGAAGGCACCCGCAACGTGCTGGAGCTGGCCCAGGACTGCCGCAAGCTGCGGCGCGTGACGCACTTCTCCACCGTGCTGGTGAGCGGCGACCGCGAAGGGGTGATCGCCGAGGACGAGCTGTCCGCGGGACAGTCCTTCCGCAGCTTCTACGAGCAGACAAAGTTCGAGGCGGAGCTGCTGGTGCGGCGGGCGATGGGCCAGCTCCCTTGCACCGTGCTGCGGCCGGGCATCGTGGTGGGCGACTCGCGCACCGGCGAGATCGACAGGCTGGACGGCCCGTACATGGTGGCCGGCATCCTGCTCTCCGCCCCGGCGCAGACGCCGCTGCCGCTTCCCGGCGACGGCGTCGCGCCGCTCAACGTGGTGCCCATCGACTACGTGGCCGCAGCCGCGGTGGCCATCCACCACGACCCTCGCGCGGTGGGCCGCACCTTCCACGTGGTCGACCCCAACCCCGCCA
>DASRTX010000204.1:0-8605 GCA_035655715.1 Myxococcales bacterium
GGCGGAGACCAGGTCCAGGTCTGCCGCGGCGTCGCTCGCCACGCGCTCCGTCCAGCCCTCCACGAAGCCGAAGGCGGCCGAGGCGTCGACGCCGGAGTCGAGGTACGAGGGCTTCGAGGCATCCCAGGTCCCGCGCGAGACCAGCCAAGAGCGCGTCGAGGCCACCCGCTGCGCGGAGAGCGTGGGGTGCGCGCGCAGCCACTGGACTCCGCGCGGAACGGCTCCCAGCACCAGCTGGTCTTCCCGCGAGAGGCGGCGCAGCGGCAGGCCAAACAGCGCCAGCGAGAGGCGTTGCAGCCCTTCGGCGGGACGTCGCAGGGATCCCAGGCTGGTGGACGCGCTCAGGTTCAGGTAGAGGCCGGCGATCTCCGCGGCGGGCGCCTGGCGCACGATCCAGGTGGCGAAGAGCACCTCGGCCAGCTTGTCGCCCAGCGACCCGCGGTGCGCGTCGCGCAGGTAGAGCTTGGCCAGCTGCTGCGGGATGGTGGAGCCGCCCTCGGGGATGCCGCGCAGGTTGCGCCAGAGCGCGCGCGCCACGCCGGTCGGGCTGACGGGAGGCATCCAGCGGGGCCTGCGGAAGAGGCCGCGGTCCTCGTAGCCCGCGGCCGCCTCGACCACCAGCGGTGTGGCGCGCGCGTCGGCCGGCGCCGCGGCGAATGCCGCGAGATCGGAGCGGAACAGCTCCGCAGCCGCCTGCACGCGCGCGCCTCCCGCCACGCTCAACGGGGTTGCCAGACCCGCGATCACAAGCGCGATGCCGGCCCCGGCGAGGATGGCCAGGGCAGGCCGCGACGCCTTGCGCAGGAAGCTCTTCATCGCCTGCAGCGAGGGCTTCATCGGGCCAACCCCATGCGCCGCAAGACTTGAAGGGTCTCGCCAGGCGTGTAGAGCGCCAGCAGCGGATCGCGGGCGCGGCCCTGGTCGTCGAGCAAGGAGAAATGGAGGTGCGGGCCGGTGGAGTGGCCGGTGCTGCCCACCTCGCCCACCACGCCAAGCGCGGGCACATGCAGGCCCTGCACGATGCCGAGCAGCCGCGGATCCGAGCGCAGGTGGCAGTAGACGGTGCGCCAGGCGTTGGCGTGCTCCACCGTCACGTACCAGCCGCAGGCGCGGGCGCGGCCCGTGTCCGCCACCCGTCCTTCGCGTGCGGCCACCACCCACGATCCGGGCGGCGCCACCAGATCGACGCCGCGGTGCAGCTTGCGGTGGCCCTCGAGGCGACGGAGGCCGAACTTGGAGGAGACGTGATCGAAGCGGCGCACGTCGAGGGGAAAGAGGAGCCAGGGCGTCCGGCGCGGCTTCGCCTCCGCGCCCGGCAGTGCGGGCGAGAGCAGGATCAGCGCGGCGGCGAGGGCTGCGGTGCGCATGCACTCGCCAGCAAAAAAGCCGCCTCCTCCGGGTTTTTTGCTTGGGCCGCTGAACGACCCCCGGAGATCGCGAATGGGCCTCTTCGCCCGGTTCTGGCACTACTCGATCGACACCTACGGCGGCGCGCCGGTGCTGCTGCTCATCACCACCGTCCAGATCGCGCTGCTGGGCTGGGTAGCCGCGGAGGCGATCAGGGCGCGGCGAGAGCGCAACGATCCCCGCCTGTCCGCGGAGGCGCGGCGCGTGCGGGCCGCCCACCGCGCGGAGCTGTGGCAGAAGCGCGTGCGACCGCTGGCCCTGACCATGATGCTCCTGGGACCCGGCATCGGCCTGGGCATGAGCACGCTGCTCGGCGCGCTGGGCATGGGCGCACTGGGCGACGTGATGGGGTCGCAGGCTTCGGCGGACGCGCTGGCAACCACCATGGCGCACGCGTACCGCGAGATCAGCTACGCCTACTTCCTGATGGTGGGCGGCACCTTCCCCATGCTGCTGGGGCCGGTGGTCGTGCTGGTCGCGCGCCGGCTGGACGAGGAAGGCGACGAGGCGCGCGGCGGCGAACCCGACGAGCTCGTGCTGCACACCTTGAAGAGCCTGCTGGCGGTGGCCGAGCAGCAGGCGGCGCGCGCGCACATCGACGCGGCCCGCACCCACGCGCTGCTCGAACAGGCGCTGCAGCGGAGGGCCGCCGCGTGAGCGACATCCTGGCACTGCTGCGGCACCAGTGCGCCCGCGGTCCCTTGCCCGCGCGCCGCGAAGGACTGCCGTCGTGGCTCCTGGCGCTGGCGGGCCAGCTTCCCCAAGTCCGCATCGAGATCGCCTCCGCTTCCGTCTCCCCGCTGCGGGCGGTGGGGATCGTGGTGGAGGAGACCGAGGGCAAAGCCTTCGCGCGCGTGCCCGCCGACGGGGACGCGCTGGACCGGCTGGTCTCGCTCCTGGGGCTGCCGGCCATCGAGGGCGGAGGCGCGGCGCTGCTGGTGGCGGAGCTGGAGCGGGCGCCAGATGCCAGCCGCGTGCCTCCCGCGCTCTCGCTTCCGCTGCGCATCCAGGCGGCGAAGGCGTGCTCATTGGGATGGTCGTCCGAGCTGTTCACGCTCACCGTGCTGGTCAGCAACGTCTCGCTCCGGCACGGCGACGGAGCGGTGCTGCCTCGCGGCGGTCCCGTGGTGGCGGTCTGCGCCGAATACGATCGGCCGCTCACCTCGCTCGATCCGCCGACCGTCGCCAGCTACGCGCTGCGCAGCGCGCGCGCCGCAGGCATGCCCACGGTGCGGCTGCCGGCGGGCTTCTTGCGCGGCCCGCTGCGGCTGGAGGCCACCAGCCGAACCGCGCGGGCGCCCAGGGATCGGCCCGCGGCCCTGCAGCGCGCGGGACAGTTCCTCGACGAGCTGCACACCGCCTGGAAGCAGCGGCCCGGACCCGTGTTGGAGATCGCCTGGCCCGTCTACCGTTCGGAGCGCGACGGCCCGCCTCTCGACGCGGTGGTGGGCCGGCCGCTCCCCGAAGTGCAGCTTCGATGACGCAACCGGCTTTTTTGCTTTCGCGACCAGGAGGACCCGCCATGCGGACATTCTTCGTACTACTCGGGGCAACCGCGCTGCTCTGCAGCTGCGCTCACGAGGACGCTGCGCAACCCGTCAAGGAGCGCAGCTGGGAACAAGGCCTCGATGCTTCGCTCTCGGCGCAGATCGCGCCGGTGGGGCCCATCGAGACAGATCAGACGGCTTACGACTTCATCCGCCGCCGCGAGCGCGAGCACGCCCTGGGTTCCAAAGCCACGGCGGCCGAGCTGGACGAGGTGATCAACGCCAGCAGCCAGGTGCTGGCCTCGGCCCTTTCGCTGCCGCTCTTCAAGGCCGGCGTCTACCTGGGCCAGCCGCGGCTGATCGAGCGCGGCTGCAACGCCGGCCGGCGCGTCACGCACTCGGCGCTGCGAGCCAGCGGCAACGTGGACGCCGTGATGCAAGCCTGCAACGCGCTCACCGCCGGAAAACAGTCGAGCAACGACGGCTGCGGCGAGGGACAGCAGAAGCTGCGCGACGCGTACGCGCTGCTCGCCGCGGAAAAGAGCCAGGATGCTGGCCGCGCCGCCGCCGACGGAGTGCGGATGCTGCGCGACCGGTGCCAGAAGATCGCCGCCCCTCTGCGCACGCCGGTCGATCCCAGCACCAAAGGCTTCATCATCGTCTGGGCCCTGCACGCCAACGATGCGCCCCCCGTGACCTTCCTCGCCGGCGAGCAGTCGCCCAACACCGCCGAAGCGATCAACGACGGCTTCTTGCGCGGCGTGCAGGCCGTGCGGCCGATGGCCCACAACCCCTAGGAGACGCCCATGTCCGAACAAGCTGAGTTCAGGCCCATCGAGAGTACGCCGGCGCGGAAGGTCTGGCCCTACGCCGTGCTCGGCGCGGTGATCGTGGGGCTGGTGGTCTACATCGCCCGCATGAACGTGCGCACGGCGGAGCAGCGGCCGGTGGTCGCGGCGAACCTCGCGCCCAAGCCTGTCGCCGAACAGGCCAAGGACGCGGCGCGTCCTGCTGTCCAGGAGACCGCGGCCGTGGCCGCGCCGAAGGCGGCCGAAGGACCCAACGTGCTGGGGGCGGTCGCCAACACGGCCACCCGCCTGGCGATGGTGGCGAAGTCCGAGCTCGATCGCGAGCTGGGCCGGACGCGCGCCGCGCAGAAGCAGGCGGATGCGTACAAGAAGGAGATCGCCGATCTGGAGAAGCAGCTTGGCGAGACGCGCGCGCAGCTGGCCGCGTACCAGAAGGCGCAGAAGCCGCCTCCGCCCAGCGACCAGGAGCAGATTCTGCAGATGCTTGCCCCCGTCCTGCGCACCAGCAACGACGGCCGTCCCTGACAGGAGCCGAACATGAACCGAATCCTCATTCTCTGCCTCCTCGCAGTGCCGGCAGCCCGCGCGGCCGACGAGTTCAAGCCGGTGAAGGCGGGCGAGCAGGTCGCGTATCCGCTGCCGCCCATGCCATTGCCTCAAGTCCAGGCGCCGCCCGACGGCAAGTGGGCGGAGACCGAAGACAGCCCCGCGCTGCGCGTGAGCCGCGCCTGGGTGAAGCTCGGCCAGGCCGCGGGCGTCGAGCGCAGCGAGGCCACCCGGCGCCTCTACACCGCGTGGAAGACCGAGGTGAACCAGGGCGGCATCCACGGCCGCGCCGCGCAGGCCGCCCACGCGCGGTTCCTCGCCGCCTACAAGAAGGATCTGGAGCAGGCGCGCTCCATCTACGAGGGCGTGCTCCGCGACGTCGATTCGATGGACGCGGACGGCGCCGAGGGCGGCTCGGGCCAGGGAAGCGGCGACACCGGCGCCAGCAGCCTGGCCAAGGAAGCCGCCGACCAGATCCAGTCCGCCGACCGCGACGAGCGCCTCACCAACTCCGCCTGCTTCCTCTCGCCGGACACCTGCCAGCAGGGCGATCCCACCGACAAGGCGCTGCAGGACGAGATCTCCAATCTGGTGAAGGACACGCTGGTGGCGGGCGGGCCGGACGGCGGCCTCAGCCTCTACTCGCTGCGGCGCAAGGCCCAGCTGCTGGCGCTGCGCGCGCGGGTGATGGCGTCGATCACGCAGCGCGCGGCGGCGCGCCTGGCCACCGAGGTGGCCACGCAGCAGGACGGACAAGGGCTGCCTCGCGCGTTGCCCTCGCCGGTGGCGCCGATGGCGAGCGCCGCTCGGCGGGCAGCGGCCCCGACCTCGGATCCCTACCGCTGAAATTCGGGGACACGATACGACGGATTACGTATCGTGTCCCCGAATTGGTAGTGGCACTCCTCGAGGCCGATTCCCATGGCGGCGAGGAGATGGGAGAGCGGCGTGGTGGGGCGGCCCTGGGCGGTCGCGTCGTCCACCGCCGAGGGAAGATCGGCGAGCGACCCGGGCAAGGCGCCGCCGCCGATCCAGAGCTCTTCGCGGTAGCGCGGGTCGAGCGGCTCCTCCAGATCGGGGACCCGCTCGTGCGCTTTTCCGGAGGCGAGATCGGGGAAGAGCGCGCCGCGCACCGGACTGCGCGCGGCGAGGCGGCGCGCCGCGAGCAGCGCAGGGGCGGACAGCGGCACGGCATGCACCAGCAGCACCGCGACCGGCGATCGCGGCGATTCCAGCAACGTGGAGGCGTGGCGTGAGGCCGTCACCGAGGGCACCCATGCGGCAGCCTCCGGGCAGATCGACCGCAAGGCATCCGCCGCCGCCTGCCATTCGTGGAAGGCCTGCGCCGCGTCCGGCCCTTCCACCAGCTGGACCACGGGCGTGCAAGGTTCTGCAGCGGGGAGCGGCAAGCGCGCCGCCAGCAGCCGGGCGAGGATGCGGGGCCAGAGCGCGCGTGCCTCGAAGGTGCGGGCGGCGCCCCGGGCCGCCTGTTCGACCAGCGCCAGCGCCTCGGCCGCATCCGGCAGCGCGCGCAGCATCGCGCGGAAGCCGTGCAGCGGCGCCGACCGGGGCCTGTCCGCCGCCGGCAAGAGCGGCAGCCGCACGCGGCCGCGCGTCTTCCACACCACCGGCTCGTCCGCGCGGCTGAAGCGGTCTCCCGCGTACCAGCAGTGGTCTTCGCGCTGCAGCGCCTGCGCCGCCACCGAGAGCCGCGTCAGCGCGTCGTCGCTCCAGCCCGGCTCGGACAGCCGCCAGAGGTTGCCGGCGCCCGAAGGCGGGTTGCCCACCGCCCGCGCGTACTGCTCGTAGTCCAGGAGCCAGTCGTCGATGAGGATGGCGTGCAGCGGCCCGCCGTCCTCCGGCTGCAGGCGCGCGGCGGTTTCCAGGAAATGCGTTCCCAGCGCCGCCTCCACCAACCAGAGCTGCCGCTGCGTAACCGCGTCCGCGTCCGGGCCGTCGATGCGGTGGAGGGCGTCGAAGAGCGCCTGGCCGAAGTAGCGGACCGCCGCGGCGGGGGCCGATGCCACCGACCCCAACTGCCGCTGCACCTCGGCTCGCGAGGCGGGCACCGGATCGAGCAGCCGGGGAAGCGGGGCATGGAAGCGCGGGAGCTGAGGATCGAGCCCGCTCTCGATGCCGCGGACGATCCAGTCGGCGAAGGCCAGCTCGGGATCGTTCCAGCGCTCGCGCCCCCGCAGGCCCGCCGCCAGCAGGAGATGGAGCGCCTCGTGGCGGGAGATGCGCTCCGCTTCCTCGACCGGCGTCGCCTCGCCAACCGAGAGCCGGATGAAGCCGGGGCCCACGCAGATCGCCTCGCCCTGCGTCGATTCGCCCGCCGCCAGCGAAACCTCCACGCGATCGTAGGGCCGCGGCGGGGGCACGAGGCCCAGCGCAGCGGCGAGCAGGCGAGGGGCGTCGGCCAGGCCCTGCAAGACCGCGGCCGGCAGGCCTTCGGGCAGCGTCCGCTCTCCGGGCAAGAGGCGCAAGAGCGGCTCTCCGTCCTCGAAGAGCAGGCGGAACCCGCCGCATCGCGGCGCCCCGGCGGCGGCCTCCAGCCGCATCTGAAACTGAAAGTTCCCCCGCGTCACGATCGTAAGTCCTAACGGGCCTCTCCAGTGACCGCCAGGGTCCCCGCGCGGTCACGGTTAGACTCGGGACACGCATGCAGCCCTTGCCCCAGCTGGAGACCTGCTTGCGCCTGGCCTTCGACGCGCGCGACCCCTCGCACCCCTCCGGCGTCGCCCTCGCCTCCTATTTTGCAAGGGCGCCCATGCGAGGCCGCCGCCGCGCCGAGCTGGAATTCGACCTGCTCTTTTCCAGCGCGGTGCGCACGAAGCTGGGGACCGACCCCGATTCCGCCATCGCGCAGGCCATGGACCCCGCCACGTGGCGCTCCTGCCCCTCTGCCCGACCCACCGTGCCGCTGGCCACCCGGGAGTGGCTGGCGGAGGCGGCATTGGCCCTTGGGAGAATGGAAGGCTTCCCCCTGATGTGGGCAATGCTTCGGGCGATGTCGGAGCTGGAGTCGGCTGCCCAGAAGCTCTTGGGCCCGCGCACGCCGCGGTCTGTGGTCCGTCAAGTCCTGCACGGGGTGGGAGTGCGCACCTTGCGTGCGGAGCCGTTCGCGGCGCTGCTGGTTCGCGTGCTGAAGATCGCGCAGGCGGTCTACGTTGCGTTCCGTCACGCGGGCTTCGCGCATGCCGGGGCGTGGGCGGCGGCAGAGGATCGCCTCTGGGCGCCGCATCCCACCGCGCGCGGCGAGAGCGCCCGCGGTGCGTACCTGCCCAGCCTGGTACAGGCGGCGTCGGGCAACGCCCGGCGGCGCCTCCGCCGCAACACCGAGACCGGGCGCACGCAGGAGCACGCCCAGGCGCTCCTGGCGCGGTTCGCCGCGGGGCCCGGTCCG
Source organism: Myxococcales bacterium (assembly GCA_035655715.1). GTDB lineage: Bacteria > Myxococcota > Myxococcia > Myxococcales > 40CM-4-68-19 > 40CM-4-68-19. The sequence goes on from DASRTX010000204.1 coordinate 7,656, forward strand.
CGGCTCTGGCCGTGGTCCGACGAGGCCGGCCAGCTGCTGCCGCACGGCGAGGTTGCGCTTACCCCGGAGGTGGCCGGACTCTGCTTCTTCGTGCTGCTCACGCACATGGCAGGTGAGCGGCGCAGCCGCGGCGGTCCCTCCGGCGGCCTCTCGCCGGCGTTCGAAGAGGCGGGCTTCAGCGCCCCCGAATGGCTGCCCGACCGCACCGACGATCTGGCGGTCCGGCTCCTCGCCGCCGGCGCGGCCGACGGCGTCCCGCGCGGCGAGCTGCTCGATGCGTTGTCCTCGCTGCTGCGCGCCACGCTGGTGGGCGAGCCGGGGACGCTGCTGGAGCGCGCCCGCGATCGCTTGCCGGCGCTCTTGCGCTGGCTGGAAGAAAACGGACGCGAGCTGCTGGAGACGGCGTGACGCGCAACCTGCCACCGGGTCCGCGATGGGCCGGATTTCCCGATCTCTCGGCCGCTCCCGAGAGCTGCGCGGATCTCCTGACTCGCTGGACCGCGGTGCTGGACCGCGCGCCGCGGCTGCGCCCCTGGCTCACCGGGATGATCGCCCACCGCCGCGCCCTGCTCTCCGAGAGCGCCATTCACACCGCCGCCGCCAACGTGGAGCGTGCGCTCTGGACGGACCTCGAGCGGCTGCTGCCCCAGTTCGAGCGGCTGCCGCAGTTCGCGGTGGCAGCGATCGCCACCACGCTTACGGAGGACCGGGCGGCGCCCGTGTTCAATCCACTGCGGACCCCATCTGTGTTCGGCTCCGATGGTGCGTTCAATCCGCTGGGGACACCATCTGCGTTCGGCTCCGATGGTGCGTTCAATCCGCTGGGGACCCCATCTGCGTTCGGCTCCGATGGTGCGTTCAATCCGCTGGGGACACCATCTGCCTTCGGCTCCGATGGTGTCCCCGTACAGGTGTCGGGCGATTCGCCCGAGCGCGCCGTCGCCGAGATC
>DASRTX010000205.1:0-3853 GCA_035655715.1 Myxococcales bacterium
GCTCGGACCGGAGGGCGCCAGCTTCGAGATCGCGTACAAGGATACGGCCGAGATCCGCGTCGTCCTCCCCGCGGCCGGCCGCCACAACGTCGAGAACGCACTGGGCGTCTACGCCGCCTGCCGCGCCCTCGGGCTGAAGCCCGACGAGATCGCCGCCGGCTTCCGCAGCTTCCGCGGCGTGAAGCGGCGGCAGGAGCTCCGAGGCGAAGTCCGCGGCGTCGCCGTGATCGACGACTTCGCCCACCATCCCACGGCGGTCCGCGAGACCATCGCAGCCGTGCTGGCGCAGTACCCGGGCCGCAGGCTGGTCGCCGTATTCGAGCCGCGCAGCCATACCGCGATGCGCAAGATCCACCAGGACGAGTACGCGCACGCCTTCAAGGGGGCGGATGAGGCCATCATCAGCCAACCTTCCGCCATCGCCAAGGTGCCGGAGAGCGAGCGCATCGACGCCAAGCGCATGGCGGAGGACATCGGCAGAGCCGGCACGCGTGCGCGCTGGATGGAGTCGCCGGACGCCATCGTCGCGGCGCTGGCGAAAGAAGCCCGCAGCGGCGACGTGGTGCTGGCCATGTCCAACGGCGCCTTCGGCGGGCTGCACGACAAGCTGCTCAAGGCGTTGGACGGCAAGCGATGACCTCGATCGAGCTGCGCGACATCTGCATGGCGGCGGCCGAGGAGGGCGCGCGCGTGCTGCGCGAGCTCTACGACCGTCCCCGCGAGGTGCAGTTCAAGGGCCGCATCGATCTGGTCACCGACGCCGACAAGGCCAGCGAGGAGACGGTGCTGCGCGTGATCCGCGAGCGCGCGCCGGGCGCGAGGATCCTGGCGGAGGAGAGCGGCTCGGAAGGAGAGGGCGAGATCGGCTTCATCGTCGATCCGCTCGACGGCACCACCAACTACGCGCACGGGTTGCCGCTCTTCTGCTGCACCGTGGGCGCCGAGGAGAACGGCGTGCCGGTGGCGGGCTGCACCGTCGATCCGCTGCGCGACGAGGTCTTCTTCGCCGCCAGGGGAAAGGGCGCTTTTCTGCGCCATGGATTCGCCGAGCGGCAGCTGCGCGTTTCCCGCACGGCAGAGCTGGTTGACGCGCTGGTCTGCACCGGCTTTCCCTATGGCGATCGCGAGAAGCTGCCGCAGATGATCGCCGCCTTCGGCAAGCTCACCGAGCAATCCCGCGGGACGCGGCGGCTGGGCAGCGCGGCCCTGGATCTGGCCTACGTCGCCTGTGGTCGACTGGACGGCTTCTGGGAGATGGGGCTGCGGCCCTGGGACGTCGCCGCGGGACACCTTTTGGTGGAGGAGGCCGGAGGCGCGGTGACGCGCTTCGACGGGAGCCCACACCGGCTGGCGGGCGGCGAGATCCTCGCCGCGCCGCCCGGCCTGCATCCGAAGATGGTGCGGATCCTGGCTACTTGTTCGGGTTGACGTCGTCGCGGCGGTTCTGCTTCCACGCCTCTTCGTCGTGCCCGGTGGCCTTGGGCCGCTCGGCGCCAAAGCTGATGGCCGTGATCTGCTCGTTCTTCACGCCAAGGTTGTCGAGGTACTTCTTGGCCGCGTCGGCGCGCCGCTGGCCGAGGGCGAGGTTGTACTGCTCGGAGCCGCGCTCGTCGGCGTTGCCCTCGATGCGGACCTTCAGCTCAGGATGCTTGACCAGGATGTCGGCCACCGCGCCGAGCTTCTCCTGGGCTTCCTTGGCCAGCGTCGCCGAGTCGAACTCGAAGAAGACGCTCACGTTGCGCAGCGCCTCCAAGGCCTTGTCCAGGTCGGCTTGGCCCTGCGCGTGGTACTGCTCCTCCGGAGTCGGCGCCTTCTGCGTCTCCGCCACCGCGGGCTGCGGCTTCTGCTCCTGAGCGGTGGTGTCCGGAACGGGCTTGTTGCCCGCGCACGCGACCAGGCCAGCCAGGCCCAGGGTGACGACATGTCCAGCGATATCCGACAGCTTCATGATTACCTCCGAGAATAGTGTACAGGAAAAAACCATCACCCGGGTCGCCGTATGCCCGGCCAAGCGCCGATGCGCAAGAAAATCTATCCCGGACATTCGTTTGAGGGCAAACCATCATCTGGCGGCAACGGAAGATTGCATGTTCCCACGTAGGCGAGACGTCGTGCGGAATCGCACGTGAAGCAGAGGAATGCACTCCGCCTGAACAATCCCACCTTATCCTACACGCCCTTGGTCGCTGTTGTCCGACAGGCGAGTTGCCGTAACCACATCGGGATTTCGCTTTCGGGAGGGGCACCCGAGTGGGCGAACTGGCAGCGGCGCAGGAACGTCTTTACGTGCTGTTCGAGGGACGCCGCGGCGAGCGGCGACCGGTCTCGGCGAGACCGAGAGCGCCGCGCAGCGGAATCAAGGTGCGGGTCGCGGTCGAAAAGGAGGCCTTCGCGCTGGCGCAGGTCTTCCTGCTCCATCGCCGCGGCGACGGAGATCTGGTCATCAAGGCCAGCGCGCGGAAGGAACCGCTGCTGGCGCTGCAGTCGAAGCTCGGGGCGGCCTACGAGATCACCGCCATCCCCGTGCTCCGGCCGCAGGCGGTCGACCGCGTCTAGACCGTGCGGTTCCGCCGTCCCGCCACGGCGAGATAGACCCAGAGCACGAGGATCGCGCCGACGATGGAGGAGATCCATCCGCCGGGCGTGAAGCCCCAGGATCCGTCCGCCTGCGAGTTGCCCCCGAAGATGGCGTGGCCGACGAGGCCACCCACCAGCGAGCCCACCATTCCGAGGATGGCGGTGGAAAGCCAACCGAGATGCTGGCGGCCCGGATAGATGGCTCGCGCCAACAGACCGATGATGAGACCGAAAATGATGAAACCGAGGATGTGCATTTTGACTCCGCGCCGTTTGTCTTGGCTCAAACTGTAAACACGGCGCTTCAACGCAGGTAGCGGAGCCGGGCAAGGAAGACGAGCGCCGCTCCCAGGGCGGCGCCGAGCGCCCACCCGCAAAGCACGTCGGTCGGCCAGTGGGCGCCCAGGTACACGCGAGAGATCCCCACCAGTGCCACCACGCCGACGGCGGCCGGCATCATCCTCGGTGCCGCCCAGGAGACGATGGCCGCAGCCGCGGCGGTATCGCTCGCGTGCGAGGAAGGGAACGACTGCCCGGACCCGCAGCCGAGGGGCGAGGCGACGTGGGCAGGGTCGGCACGGCAGGGGCGCACCCGAGCGACCGCTGGCTTCACCAGCCGCACCGAGACCAGGTCAGCCGCTCCGATGGCGAGCCCAAGCAGCACGGCCGCGAGGGCGCGGTAGGGGGATTTCTGCCACAAATAGAGCGCCGTGAGCGCGGCGACCGCGAGCAGGACGATGTTGCTGGAGGCCGCTTTCATCACCGCGTCCAGCCAGGGCGTCCCGGGACGGTTGAGCGCGGCGAGGACTTGCACGTCGAAGGTTGGGGGTGCAAGCAAGGCACCTGGGTTATACACGCCTGCAAGGAGATCGCCGATGGCCCGGATGGTGAAGTGCGCGAAGCTGGGGAAGGAGCTGCCCGGCCTCGAGTTCAAGCCCTGGAACAACGACCTGGGCCAGCGCATCTACGAGAGCATCTCGCAGGATGCGTGGAAGCTCTGGCTCGAGCACTTCAAGATGATCATGAACGAGTACCGGCTGGCGGGCGGCTCCGACCAGGCCAACCAGGTCCTCTTCGACCAGGCGGAGAAGTTCTTCTTCGGCGAAGGCGCGCAGCTTCCGCCCGACTACAAGCCGCCCGCCGCAAAGGGATGATCCTCGTCGTCGGCTGCTACGAGCTCGGACGTCAGCCGGTCTCGGTGGCGAAGGCGCTGGCGGCGTTGCAGCGCGCCGGGTTCGAGACGGCGGTGCAGGATGTCTCCGTCGAGCCGCTTTCG
>DASRTX010000206.1:0-5117 GCA_035655715.1 Myxococcales bacterium
TGACCGAGGTGCAGGCGCTCATCACGCGGCTCGAGGCGATCCTGAGCAGCGAGCACCTCCTCCTCGGCGTCATCAAGGACGAGCTGCGCGAGGTGCAGCAGCTCTTCGCCGACCCGCGCCGCACCGAGATCCAGGGCGAGGCCTCCGACCTCTCCGACGAGGATCTGATCGCGGAGGAGGACATGGTGGTGACGTTCAGCCACCAGGGCTACGTGAAGCGCAACCCGGTCTCGCTCTACCGCGCGCAGCGGCGAGGCGGCCGTGGCAAGGCCGGCGCCGCCACCACCGACGAGGACTTCATCGAGCAGATCTTCGTCGCCTCGACCCACGCGTTCGTCCTCATCTTCACCAGCAAGGGCCGCGTCTTCTGGCTCAAGGTGCACGAGCTGCCGCAGGCGGGACGGGCGGCGCGGGGCAAGGCCATCGTCAATCTGGTGCCGCTGCAGCAGGACGAGAAGATCGCCGCGTTGCTTCCGGTGAAGGAGCTGAAGGCGCCGAAGAAGGGCGACGAGGAAGGCGCGGAAGAGGAGGCCCCCGCCGAAGAGCCCGCCGCCGCCGCGGAAGGCGAAGAGGTCGAGGAGAGCGAGGCGGCCCGGGTCGCCGCCAAGGCCTTCCAGGTGGCGCAGGGCCCGTACATCGTCTTCGTGACGCAGAACGGCCTGGTCAAGCGCACCAAGCTCGCCGCCTTCGCGCGGCCGCGCCCTTCCGGTCTCAAGGCCCTCTCCATCGAGGAGAGCGACTCGCTGGTGGCGGCGATGCTGGCCAAGGGCGACGAGGACATCCTCATCGGCACCTCCCAGGGCATGACCATCCGGTTCGATCAGAAAGAGGCGCGCGCCATGGGCCGCACCGCCTTCGGCGTGAAGGGGATCACGCTGGAGCAGGGCGACCACGTGGTGGGCGCGGAGCTCTCGCGCGAGGGAGCCACGCTCTTCACCATCACCGAGAACGGCTACGGCAAGCGCACCACCATCGAGGAGTACCGGCTCACCCACCGCGGCGGCAAGGGCGTCATCGACATCAAGACCGGCGAGCGCAACGGCAACGTGGTGGCGATGCTGCAGGTCACCGACGCCGACCAGATGATGATCATCACCAACAAGGGAACGCTGATCCGCAGCCGCGTGGCCGACGTCTCCATCATCGGCCGCAACACCCAGGGAGTCCGGGTGATGGCGCTCTCGCAGGAGGGCGAGAAGGTGGTCGGCGCCACCCGCGCGCCCGAAGAGCGCGAGGCCGACGCCGCCGCGGCGGTGGCCGCCGACCAGGCAGGCAACGAGGACGACGACGGGTCGCCGCCCGACGGCGAGCAGGAGTAGCCAGGACCTGCTTTTCAGGGCTTGCCCGCCCGCCCCCTGCTGCGCAGGTTTGCCCAGGAGGCGGGATGGGCCGCGGGTTGTCGGCTTTGGTTCTTTGCGCCACCGCCTGCGCTGGCGGCCCGAGCCGTCTCACGCAGGAAGGGGACGGCGGAAGCGGCGTCGTCGCCGTCGCGGACGCCGGGTCCGACGGGGGAGCGCCGGATTCCGGCCTCGACGCCGGCGAGCCTCCCGACTCGGGCGTCGATGCGGGAACCGACGCAGGACCCCTGGGCGGCGGGGACTGGCGGCAATACCGCTACGACGCGCGCGGCTGCTCGGAGAATCCCGGCACCTTCGCAGCCTCCGAGGTTCCCAATCTGGTGCAGCTATGGAAGCCGGCGGAGCTCGGGCAGTACGTCTATACACAAGCGGTGGTCGGCGATGGCCTGGTCGTCTACACAACCGCGTTCAGCGGCAAGGTGGTGGCCTTCGACGAGCGCGATGGAGCCTTCCGGTGGAAGCGCGACGACCTCACCTCGCTGATTTCCACTTCCTGTGGCGGCTCCAAGCAGACCGGCTACTGGTCGGCGGCGGCCATCGAGGGCAACGTCGTCTACCTGGCCTCGCCGGACGGCAATGCGTACGCGCTGCGCGCGACCGACGGGTCGACGATCTGGGCAGCCCGGATCGCGGACCCGTCCGCGGCCGGCCACGGCGAGTTCGTCCAATCCTCTCCCGCGGTTTCCACCGCCTTCGGGCGCCTGTATCTGGGCGTCGCCTCCTCCGCGCACTGCGACGAGGTGGCCGGCCGGATCGTGGCCGTGGACCTCGCTACTGGCGCCGTCCAGTCGCAGCCGCTGGTCGATCCCGGCCAGCAGGGCGCGACCATCTGGAGCAGCATCGCCGTCGCAGAGGACGAGGATCGCCTCTACGCGACCACCGGCAACCGCATCGGGCCGGCCAGCGCGGAGCCCAATGCGCAGGCGTTCCTGGCGCTCGATCCGCACACCCTTCGCGTCCTCGATCGCTGGCAGAACCCGACGCCGCTGGAGAACTCGGACTTCGGCAGCTCTCCGGCGCTGGTGGACGCGGGCGGCCTCAAGCTGGTGGCGGCCACCAGCAAGGACGGCAACCTCTACGTGCTCCGCCGCAACGCGCTCTCCGCGGGACCGCTCTGGACGTACCCGATCGCCACCACCGACCCGACTGACCCCACGGTGGGCGGGGATCCCAGCGCCGGCTTCGGCAGCATCTCCACGCCGGCGGCCGCGCACGGCCTGCTCTACGCCGCGGGTGGCCGCACTCCCTCGGGGCAGCTCGGTCAGGTGGTCGCGTTCAAGCCGGACACCGGCGGCGTCGTCTGGCAGCGCGACCTCCCCGGCTACGTGCTCGCGCCCATCGCGGCCGCGGGTGAGATCCTGGCGGTTGAGGCCAGCGCGCCCGATGGGTCGAGCAGCCAGCTGTTGATCCTCGACGCGGCAAGCGGAAGCATTCTTCGCAGCATCCCGGCGCCCATCGCCACTTTCGCCGGGCCCTCCATCGCGCACGGAGCGATCTTCTGGACCGACGCTTTCGGGCACGCCGCGGCGTGGGGTGCAACCGTCTACCGGCGCTGAAATACCCACCCGCGCCCACTCCGGCGTCGTTGCGCGTGTCCGCGGTCGGTGGTACCTCGATCGTCACCGTGAAGCGCCCGTTCGTCCTCTCGATGCTCTGCATGATGGTCGGCCTCTGCGCCTGCGGCGGACCGGCGGGACGCCTGCAGCAAGCCCGCGATCTCGCTCTCGCCGGACACCACAAGACCTCGCTCCTGGAAGCGCGCGCCCTGCTGCTCACGCTGCGCGACGAAGAGGGCGACCAGGCCGACGCGGTCCGCCGCGGCGCGCTCAAGCTCGCAGGCGATCTCTGCGCCGTCTACCTCGACGATCCGCGCTGCGCGGCCAGCGAGTACCGGCAGTTGGTGAAGCGCTACCCCACCGCTCCGGAATCCTTCGAGGCGCGGGAGCGGCTCGGCGACCTCTACATCCGCATCGGCGACGTGCGCGGCGCCATCGAGGCCTGGCGCGATCAGGTGGCCGCATCGCCCGACCGGCCCGGCGCCGACACAGCCCAGCTCAAGATCGCCCGCGCCCTGATCGAGCACGGCGAGCTGCACGAAGGGCGCGCCGCCGCGGCCGAGCTGCAGAGCCGCTGGCCGCAGTCGCCGCTCGCCGCCGCGGCAGCGCTGGTTTCGGCCTCGACCTTCCACCTGGCCGGCCGCCATGCGGAGGCCATCACCGCCTACGACAAGGTGGAAGCGAAGTACCACGGCACGCAGAAGGGCGCCGAGGCCCTCTTCGAGAAGGGCAATTGCATGGCCGAGCTGGGCGACGACGAGGGAGCGGTGAAGGCCTACACCGCCGCGCTCTCGCGGCACGACTCGCCCGAGGCCGTGCAGTTCGCGCTCGAGCGCGCGGAGCGCCGGCTGGAGCGGGGCAAGGCAGTCAACCCGCACAACTGGGCCGCCGTCTGGGATCGCGGCTTCGCGCAGCGGCGCGCCTCGACGCACTGAAAGATTCAGCCGCTCCGGCGCTTTACGCTGGCGGAAAGGGGCGATAAGCCCTTCCGCCCATGAAGACCGATGCGTCCAAGCGCGAGTTTGCCAGGGCAAAGGGGCTGTTTCCCGGCGGCGTGAACTCGCCGGTGCGCGCGTTCAAGGGCGTGGGGGGAGATCCGCTCTTCATCGCGCGCGGCGAAAAGGCGCGGCTCTTCGACGAGGACGGCAACTCCTACGTCGACTACGTGCTCTCCTGGGGGCCCCTGCTCGCGGGCCACGCGCATCCGAAGATCCTCGCCGCCATCCAGCAGGCAGCCGCGCTGGGCACGAGCTTCGGCGCGCCCACCGCGCGCGAGAGCGTGCTGGGCGAGAAGGTGCGGGCGCTGGTGCCGTCGATGCGGAAGATGCGTTTCGTCAGCTCCGGCACCGAGGCGACCCAGGCGGCGCTGCGCGTGGCGCGCGGGTTCACCGGCCGCGAGCGCATCGTCAAGTTCGAGGGATGCTTCCATGGCGCCACCGACGCGCTCCTGGTGCGCGCGGGCTCGGGCGTGGAGACGCTGGGGCTGCCCGATTCTCCGGGGGTCCCCGCCGCCCTGGCCGCCCTCACCACCGTGCTGCCCTACAACGACGAAGGCGCGGTGCGCGACTTCTTCCGCGGACCGCAGGGACGCGAGACGGCTGCCGCCATCATCGAGCCGGTGGTGGGCAACATGGGCGTCCTTGCGCCGCTGCCGGGCTTCCTCGAGACGCTGCGCGAGGAGACGCGCCGCGCGGGGGCCCTCTTCATCTGCGACGAGGTGATGACCGGCTTCCGCGTCTCGCGCGGCGGCGCGCAGGAGCGATTCGGCATCGAGCCGGACCTGACCTGCCTGGGCAAGGTGATCGGCGGAGGGCTGCCGGTCGGCGCGTATGGCGGCCGCGAGGAGATCCTCGGCCGGGTGGCTCCCGACGGCCCCATCTACCAGGCGGGGACGCTGTCGGGGAATCCGTTGGCGATGGCGGCAGGCATCGCCATGCTGGATCTGGTCGCGCAGCCGGGATTCACCGAGGCGATCGAACGCCGCACCGCCGAGCTTTGCGGCCGCCTGCGGGAGGAGTGCGCCCGCGCGAAGGTTCCCGCGCAGGTGAACCAGATCGGGTCGATGTGGACCTGCTTCTTCGCCAGCGGAGAGGTCTACGACTACCCCACCGCGAAGAAGGCTGACACGGCGAGGTTCGGGCGCATCCACCGGGCCCTGCTCGAGCGCGGCATCTACCTGCCCCCCTCGCAGTTCGAGGCCGCG
>DASRTX010000207.1:0-2677 GCA_035655715.1 Myxococcales bacterium
GCTTGCCGCGGTCGGTCGGATCGGTCAGATCACCGCCCCGCTTGGCCCGCACCGAGCCGGTGTCGAGTGAGGTGGCTCCGTTTGTCTGAACAGATTTTTCGACTGATAAGTGGAGCGCCTGCCGGGTTCAAGCCGCCGCGATCTGCGGAAGCTGGGTGAAGTAGGCCTGATCGGGTGTTTGCCGGTCAAGGCTGGAATGTGGTCTGCGGGAGTTGTAAAAGCTGAAGTAACTGGCGAGCGAATTCCGCGCCTCGGCCACGGTGTCGTAGGCCCGCAGGTACACCTCTTCATATTTGACGGATCGCCAGAGCCGCTCCACGAACACATTGTCGCGCCATGCACCTCTGCCGTCCATGCTGATGGCGATGGCGTTGCCGGTCAGCAGGCCGGTGAACGCTGTGCTGGTGAACTGGCTGCCTTGGTCGGTGTTGAAGATCTCCGGCTTGCCGTGGCGAGCCAAGGCTTCCTCGACCGCCTCGACGCAGAACCCCGCCTCCATCGTGATTGACAGTCGCCAGGACAGAACGCGTCGGCTGAACCAGTCGATGACGGCGGCGAGATAGACGAAGCCGCGCGCCATAGGAACGTAGGTGATGTCCATGGCCCAGACCTGATTGGGACGCGTCACCGGCAGATCGCGCAGGAGATACGGATAGATCTTGTGCCCCGGCGCCGGCTTGGAGGTGTTGGGCTTGCGGTAAACGGCCTGGATCCTCATCCGCTTCATCAGCGTCGCGACATGCCGGCGGCCGGTCTGGAAGCCTTCGGCGTAAGCGACATCAGTACCCCACATAGTCTCCGCTGCTGAGGGTGGATAATCTCCGTCCGCACGCGAGCGATGAGCGGAGGGGGCGATGGGACAGACAGCGGCGCAGGGTGAGGCGTACTGGCGGGTTCACGTGGAGGCGTGGCGAGCCAGCGGACAGAGCCGGGCGGACTACTGCACGGCGCACGGGCTGTCGCGCAAGACGTTCGGCTGGTGGGCGTGGCGGCTGGATCGACAGGCGCCGGCGGCGCCCGGGGCGCATTTCCTGCCCGTGGAGATCACCGGGGTCGGTAGCCCTGACGAAGTCGCCGTCGCTCCCCCGACGGATGACACGCGCATCGAGATCGGCTTGCCGGATGGTGTGACGGTGCGGGTTGGCCGGGGCGTCGATGGGGAGGCCCTGCGCCGGGTGCTGGCGGCGCTCGGACGATGATCCCGGTGCCGCCCGGGGTCCGGGTGCTGGTCTGGTCAACCCCGGTGGATTTTCGGGCCGGGATGGATCGTCTGGCGGCCTTGGTGCAGGTCACACTGCAGCTCGATCCGTTCGCGGGCGACGTCTTCGTGTTTCGCTCGCGCCGCCCGGACCGGATCAAGCTGCTCGTCTACGACGGCACCGGTCTGATCCTGATCACCAAGCGGCTGGAGGCCGGTCGGTTCCCGTGGCCGCCAGTGACCGACGGCGTGGTCCGGCTGTCGGCGCTGCAGTTGTCCGTCCTGCTCTCCGGCCTGCCCTGGGAACGCCTGCGGGCGCCGCCGATTTTCCGCCCAAGGGCCGCTTGCTGAGACAAAAGCGTAGATCAATTTGGCTGGCTCAAGTATAATGGAGCCATGTCAACTGGTCACCCTGAAGACGCACCCAGTCCAGATCAGTTCCTGGTCAGGCTGATCGAGATGGAAGGTCTTATTGAGCGGCAAACAGTTGCGCTCAATGCTCTGGAGGTGGAGCGCGATCACTTCAAGGGCGCCTTCGAGGAGGCTGATGCCGAGCGCCAGCGGCTGGAGCTGGTGATCCGGCAGCTCCTGCGGGCCCAGTTCGGCCGCAAGTCCGAACGCCTGGATCCCGAGCAGTTCCAGCTCACCCTGGAAAACCTCGAGCAGGAGATCGCGGCGGCCAAGGCCCCCCGGCAGAATGCTGAGGATGCCGAAGAGAACCGACGCGTGCGGCGGACCCCGGCGCGGCGCAACCTCGGCCACCTGCCGGCCCATCTCGAACGCTATGAGGTGGTGATCGAGCCGGAGGACAGGAGCTGCCCGTGCTGCGGCGGGGCGCTGCACCAGATCGATGTCGAGGAGACCGAGCGCCTCGATGCCGTGCCGCTGCGCCTGCGCGTCCGGGTCACCAAGCGCCCGATCTACGGCTGCCGGAGCTGCGCCGAGACGGTCGTGCAGGCGCCGACGCCGGACAGCGCCATCCCCGGCGGCCTGCCGACCGAAGCCCTGCTGGCTCACGTGGCGGTGGCGAAATACAACGACAGCCTGCCGCTGTACCGCCAGGCCCAGATCCTGGAGCGCGACGGCCTTCATCTCGACCGCGCCACCCTGTCGGACTGGATGGGCCGGACGGCCTGGTGGCTGAAGCCGCTGTGGGAGCTGCTGCTCGGCAGCATGCTGAGTTCACCGAAATTGTTCTGCGATGACACGCGCCTGCCGGTGCTGGCGCCCGGCAAGGGCAAAACCAGCACCGGTTATCTCTGGGGCCTTGCCCGGGACGACAGCCCCTGGCGGGGCGACCTGCCGCCGGCGGTGGCCTACGTCTACACCGAGGACCGGGTCTGGGACCGCGCCCGCGAGGTGCTGGCCAGCTGCGCCGGCGTGCTCCAGGTCGACGGCTGGGGCGGCTTCAAGCGGCTGACCGGCAAACAGGATGCCGTTCCGGATGATGCGGGGGCCGTCACCCTCGCCTTCTGCTGG
>DASRTX010000208.1:0-4676 GCA_035655715.1 Myxococcales bacterium
CCCCGAAATACTTACCGATAATCCACAGAGTCTAGGAATTAAACTGCCCCCGAAAAGCTTACCGATTCAATCCAGCGGAGTACAGGAATTGAACTGCGCGAAATTCCCGACCGACCACCCCCGAACCATCGTTCCTTCCCCGGTGTACTCTCGACGACTCAGGGAGAAGGAACTTCATCCGCTGTCGTTCTGTTTGCACACCTACGGTTTTCCAGACGGGCCACTTTTGTCAAGCGCCATTTTACTTGAACCCCAACCGGCCAGGGGCTCCTACTCGAATCGGCCCCGCACAAACACGTACGGGCCCCCTTTCGGGAGCCCGTGCATGTCACTTCCTGAACGTCGTGGGGGCTACTTGTGCAGATTGACCGATCCCATCAACAGGGCGCCAGTCTGGTTGTAGGGCAAGGTTCCGAGCGGGCCCGTGACGGTGATGCTGTACGAACCGAGACCGGTGCCGACTGCGGAGAGGTCGCAGGAGACGAACGAGTAGAGGTAGCCGGTCTTGCCGTTCACGACGCCGTCGCCGGAGAAGCTCACGCACGGCTGGCCGAGCGGGCCCACGCTATAGGCGATGCCACGAACGCCGTTCACGCCGACGACGTTGAAGTTCGCAGCGGAATCATGGAACTCGAACTGGCCCTGCTCGGGATGAGACGGGCTGTCCATGTGATAAAACTCGCGGCCATGGTCGTCGCGCCCCTGGCCTTCGTCCTCGTCACCGTTGCGCGGCCCAGGTCCGGTTCCCTTGAGCCTCCCGTTCACGTCGATGTTGTCGAAGACGGAGAGGCCGAACATTGCCGAGCCGTCCGAATCGGGGCCCACGTCCTGGACGATGCGGAGGCTCTGCATGCGCTTGTCTGGTCCGCAGCCTGACGGGTTGGTGCAGCTGATGGGGATGTTGCAGGCCTGCCCCTTCGTCACCGGCATGGGGCAGGCCATGACGGGCGTCGTCTGAGTGGCATCCGCCGTGGCCCAGCGCAGGCGCCTCCAGTAGAGCGATACTTCCTCGTCGACGGTGGGGAGCTGGCAGGGGATGAAGAAGCTGCTCCCATCCGCCATCTGGAACTCGAACCGCGGAGAAGTGCCGGTGCACTCGGAGCCGTTGGGGGTGTTCTGGTCGCCGAACTTGCGCAGGTCGTAACCGAGCTCGACCAGGAAGGTGCCCTTGACTCCCCTGATCTCCGCGATGGCCTTGGCTGGATCCACGCTCATCACCGACTTGGCGAGCACCAGACCCTGGTTCTTCTGATCTTGCTCGAACGGATTGGGGCAGCCGAAGCCGGGAGGGCCGGGGGGGCAGCCCAGCCCGTACCGCCAGAAGGCGGCGACGGCGCCGGCGCCATTGTCGGTCTCGACGGGTATGACGTCGAACTTCGGCTTGAAGGCGGAAGAGCTCTGGGCGAAGGCGCGCGTCGGGACGATTGCGACCAGGCCCAGCAGGAACAAAGCGATTGCTTGCTTCACGATAGACCTCGAAAGGAATGGCGGTGGAATGGAAAACGAGACCTTGGAAATGGGGCAGATCTAGAGCGCTCGCGGAACCCGGGCTTTGGTTCCACGCCGCAAGGGACAGTCGAGACGGATGCGCTGCCGGCACGGACGAAAGGCGCAGGCCGGGCCGGGATATCTGTATTTAGCCTTTATGCGGAACTTCGATAGGTCATGGTCGCCCCCGCAACGCGGTGATTGAATTTTTCCAAGGCGCTGCAACGCGCGTACCAGATCGATTGCAGCAGCACCGGATCTGCGGCCTCCAAGGGAAGCCGGCCTTGCTTGGCGGCCAGCGCAGCGTGACGAAATCGACGCCACGGACAGAATTGCAGTCTCACTGCTTGCAAGAGCGCAGCGAACTTACCGAAGCGTCTCGACGCCGACTTGCCGCCTCGCTCGACGAGGCAGCGGGGTCGTCCCCAATGCGCGCCGCGGGCGCCCGTCGCCGACAATCACCCCATCGGCAATGCGCCAGGCCGGTGCGCCCCGTCGAGGAGGGACTTCGCGCCGACCAGATCGCCTGCGCGACGCGCAGCATGGCGCTGGATGGGCCGGACATGCGCCTGCCCCTGGCTGTCGGTCCGGCGTCCGGTTGGTTCAGACCCTCGTCGTCGCCGCCCAAACATCGAAACAATGCTCAAATGGCCATTGATGAAATGGCGGATCGGGAACGCCAGCGACACCGGCGAAGGAGCATCCCTCCAGGCCGGCGAGAGAGCGCCAGAACGGAAGACCGCGACCAGCGCGGATTACAGCCGCAGCGACATGCAGGTCAGCCCGCCGTCCATCTTGCGCGTCTCCGACACGTCCAGCTCGACCACCGGCAGACCCGCCTCGCGGAGTTGACGGCGCGTCCTGGGAAAACCCGCCGGCGCCAGCAGCGTGCCGTTCACCAGCAAGACGTTGCAGGCGGCCTCTTCGGTCTCGTCCACCCGGATCTGGCGGTACTCGCCCAGCTCCGGCCTTCCCGCGAACCGGCCGCTGACCAGCAGCGTCTCGCCGCCCAGCCAGTTCACGCTCGACTTGAGGTGCAGGCCTCCGACGACCGGCGCGAACACGGACTGGTACCCATGCGGTTCCAGCAAGCGTGCGAGCTGCCGGGCGCCCTCTTCGTTGGTGCGCGCCGACAACCCGATCAGCACCGTCCGGCCCGCGACCAGCACGTCCCCGCCGTCGAGCGTCGCGGGCGCCTCCAGCCGCGCCAACGGGCGATGCCGGGCGAGCGGCGCGACGATGGCCTCCGCCTCCCCGCGCCGCGCCTCCGCTCCCGGGCGAGTGACCACCGCCAGCTCCGGGACCACCACCGCCACGTCCTCCACGAAGTACGCGTCGGGAAATCCGGGGAGCGGGTCCAGCACCTCGACCGCGAGCCCGAGGTTGCGCAGCGCATCAACATAGGCGGCGTGCTGGGCCCGCATGAGCGCGAAGTCGGGCGGGCCCAGATCGGCAGTGGTGATGCCTGCGGCGAAGTCCGGGCCGGGCGTTCGGACGATGGCGCGCGTGGACATGAACGGGACCCTAGGCGGGCATGGGCAGCGCCGGCACAGGCACGGTGCGGCGGACCTGGCGCTCCACCAGGAAGAAGAGGGGCGGCACCAGCGCGGCCATGCTCATGGCCAAGAGGCCGAGCCTGGGCATTCCCACCAGCTCCCCGTCGGACCCGGTGGAGAGCACCACGCTCGAGAGCATCGCCCCACTCGAGGTGGAGAAGTGCTGGAAGGCGCCCATCAGCGACATGAAGCCGGCGCGCTCGTCGGGCGCGGGCACCTTGCTGATCAGCGTCTGGTACGGCGCCATGCGGAAGTTCATCCCCACCATGAAGAGGACGAAGAGGCCGGTGAGCGGGAGGCGCGGGTCGTACCTGACGAAGGCGAACCAGGCCACGAAGCAGAAGATGGCACTCCCCACCGCTGCCAGCCTCGTCGATCCGAACCGGTCGACCATGCTCCCGATCACCCGGAGGACCACGAACGAGAGCGCTCCACCCATCATGTAGATCCATTTTAGATCTCGCGAGGGGAAGTGCATGTTGAAGACGAGGTAGGGCGTGATCACCGGGACGACCAGGAAGGCCGACGACATCACCGCGATCGTGGCCACTGCCGAGAGCCGGACGCTGCGCTTCGACAGCAGGCTGAGGAACCCGGCGCCGGCCGGCCTGATCTTCCCGATGACGAGGTGCCTGGTGAGGGGCGGCAGGAACCAGATTGCGAGCGGAACCATGGCGAGGCCCAGGGCGGCGGTGGAGAAGAACGGAACCCGCCATCCGCCCCAGCGCGCCAGCTCCAGCCCCGCCGGCACGCCGAGGACCGCCGCGACGGCGAACGAGCCCATCACGGCCCCGAGCGCCTTCCCGCGCCGCTCGGGAGGGATGATGTCGGCGACGATGGAGAGCGACAGCGAGGTGGCCGGTCCGCCGAACGCGCCGGCGAGGACTCGCGCGCAGAGCATGGTGCCGAGTCCGACCGAGAAGCCGCCCAGCGCGGTCGCCACCACCAGCCCGGCCATGGCCAGCGCCAGCGCCTTGCGCCGGTCGAAGCGGTCGAGGAAGAAGGAGCAGGCGATGCCCGAGACCGCCGCCGCCGCGGTGTAGCTGCCGCCGATCACCCCGATGCGCGACCCGGGGATCCCCAGCGGACCGGCGAAGAAGGGCCCCAGCGGCATCACCATCATGAAGTCGAGGATGTTGACGAACTGCACCGCCCCGATCAGGAAGATCACGGTGCGCTCGCTGTGCCGGGCCATGAGGGACGGATGCTACAGCGGGCGACATCGATTCGCCCAGCTCTCCAAGGGGTTGGGCGGGATCCCGGGATTGGACGTTGGGCCAACCTTCGCCGGCGCGCGCACCGGGTATAGTCGGGCCGCTCTTGATGGGCCGGAAAGGCGTGCCTTGCTTCATCTCCTGCTCACGATGGCGCTGGCCTTGCCCGCCGCGGCGGCAGACGCCGCGCCGGCTGCCATCGCCAGCGCGCAACTCTTGCGGGCGGCGGACGCGGCCTATGCGGAGCTGCGGCGCGTCGCGGACGTGGTCGGGGCGGAGACCGCCCTCGAGGGGTTGGGCGAACGGGTCGCGCGCGCCGATCGGGAGATCGATCAGCTCCGGCCCCCGGGACCTCCCGTGCCCGGGGCAAACGCGCTTGCCAGGGACCTGGATTTCCTCGGCGAAGAGGTCGGCCGGC
>DASRTX010000209.1:0-3026 GCA_035655715.1 Myxococcales bacterium
CGCCGGCGGGATGCCCGTAGGTGTCGTTCACTTTCTTGAAGTGGTCCACGTCCAGGAGCAGGAGCGAGAGCGGGCGGTTGTAGCGGTGGGCCTCTCGCAGGCGCTGCTCGAGCGCGGCATTGAACGTGCGCCGGTTGAGCAGGCCCGTCAGCCCGTCGGTCGTCGCCAGCCGCTCGGCCTGCTCGTACAGGCGGGTACGGACCAGCGCCTCCGCGGCCTGCAGCGCCAGCATCGACAGCTCTTTCTGCACGGGGTCGGACAGGGCGTCTGCCTTGCGCGAGCCGCAGACCAGCGTGCCGACCGTGACCTCGCCCGTCTTGAGCGGGAAGATCTTCAGCGCCGCAAGGCCGCGCACCACGGTCCCGCCGTCGAAGATGACCACGCGGTCCATGGCGCCGAGCGGGCGGCCCGGCAAGGGCGCGCCCAGCTTGACCACGTTGCTCACCAGGCCGGCGTTGTCGGCGAAGGCCAGATTGGCCAGCGCCGCCGCGCCCTCGCCGTTCACGGCCAGCACTCGATGACGGCGTTCCTCCGCGGCGGTGAGCGCGCAGAGATCGAGCGCGGGGCACATCTGCGACGCCTGCGCCACCGCCGTCTCCGCCGCCTGCGCCGGCGTGGTGGTCTTGTTCAGCTCCTCGAGCGCGCGGAAGAAGCGAGCCTTCTCCTCCTTCTCGCGCCGCACGGCGCCCAGCAGCCGCTCGGCCTCCACCGCCCGGGTCACCTCCGAGCCCAGCGCGGAGAGCACGACCAGCTCCTCCGCGGAGAAGGGCGTTTTGCGATCGGCCACCAACGCGCCGATCAGCGCTCCTCCGCGCTCGCTGAGCGGAACGCCGCAGAAGGCGGGCACCGGGGCCCGACCCTCGTAGTAGCTGAGCTGGCCCGGGCCGTTGTCGATGCGCAGCGGCTGCTGCGCCGAGAGCACCGCGCCCAGCGCGCCTTCCTTGGAGGAGAGCGGCCCGCGGAAGAGCTTGTCGCTGCGCGAGACGCATTCGCGCAGACGCACCGACTCGCCTTCGGGCGAGAGCAGGAACACCGCCACCGCGTGCGGATGCAGCGCCGCCTCCGCGACCGCCAGAGCGCCCCGCAGCACCTCCTCCACTTCGGCCACGCCGGCGAGCAGGTGCCGCTCCGCCGCGTCGGGCGCGTCGGAGACCGCGACCAGGCGCAGCTCGCGCGCGCGCTCCTCCGCGTCGGCCACGCGCCGCCGCACCGCCAGGCTCTCGGCCCGCTTGGCCGCCTGCAGCCGCGCGGCCAACAGGCCGTGGTAGAGCGCCGCGAAGAGCGCGGTGAAGGACGCGTGCGCCAGCAGCACCGGCCAGCGCGGCGTGAGCGCAGCGTCGAGCGCGAGCAGCGCCGCGATCAGCGGCAGCGAGAGCCGCAGCGGCAGCGCCAGCACCCAGGCCGCCGCCAGGAGGTACATGAGCGGCTGCAGCGGAGGCGCCAGCTGGGAGAGCGCCATCACGAGAAGGGCGCAGACGACGCCGTCCTCCGCGGCGTGCCACGGCTTGCGCCGGCTGGAGAGGCCCCAGCGCGCGCAGACGAAGACGCAGGTGCCGAGCAGCAGCGCCCAAGGCAGGGGCGCCGCGGTGCGGAACGCACCCGAGAGCACGAGCACACACACGATGGCGGCCGCGGCTGGGAGCGCCGCGAGGGCCGCCCAGCTTCCTCCTCTCCTCGCCTGCGCCATGGTCACTCGAACTTGAAGAGGACTTCGTCCTGCCGCACGAACCCCAACTGCTCGCGCGCCGCCTTCTCCAGCGCGGCGGAGCTGGTCGGGGGGGCCAGCTCGCGGACCGTCCGCGACAGCCGCGCGTTCTCCTCGCGCAGCTCGCGGTTCTTCTGCTGCTGCCGGTCGATGTCCGACTGGAGGCGCGACAGGCGCTGCACGCCGCCCGGGTCGAGCAGCGACGCCGCCGTCATGCACACCGAGGCCGCGAAGGCGCCGAGCACCAGGCGCCGCTGCCCGGACATCGAAGACCGCTTCTGCAGCATCCGGCCGCGACCGTACACGGGAACCGGCGCGCCGCAAGAAAACGTCAGCGCGATTCGAACGCTTCTTCCAGTTCTTCCAGAAGCAGCTCGTAGACGCGGCCGGAGACCTGCTCCAGGAACTCCTCGCCGTCGGGGAGCGAATCCTTGCCACCCACCTCGTGGCCGCGGCTGCGCGTGCGCTTGGCGGTGTGGATGCCCGTGGCCGCCAGGCCTTCGCCGTCGGAAGCGAGGCGGAAGTCGGGCGTGGCAGGCCGCAGATTGAGCGTCTCCATGGCGGGCGCGCGTCCCCAGCTGTGCTCCGAGTGCAGCGCCTCGCTCTCGGCGGTGCGGACGTCGAGGTTCGGACGCCCCTTCTGCAACACGTGGGTCAGCTCGTGGGCGATGAGCCTCTGGCCCTCGCTGCTGGCGGGGTTGAAGCGGCCCGGAGCGAAGAAGATGTGGTCCTGGACGGTGACCGCCTCCGCGTTGAACCGGCGGGTCACCTCGGCCGCGCCCGGGCCGGTGTGGATGCGCACGCTGCCGAAGCTGCCGCCGAGGAAGCCCTCCATGCGCGAGAGCGTGGAAAGGTCCAGGCGGCGCGGCTCGTCGAGCACCGAACCCAGCGCCACCTTCTCCGGCAAGAGCCTGCCGTCGATCCCGTCGCCACTTCTCGACGCCGAGAACAGATTCGCCAGCTCGCCCAGCTTGCCGTGCGCCGCCTTGTCGAAGATGCCGCTCGCCTCGTGCGCGCCGTGCTCCACCTCGCCGGCCGCCTTCCTGCCGGCGCCCATCCACCCCTCGGCCCTGTGGATGCCGCCCTGGACCACCCTCGCCTCGTTGTCCACCCAGCCCGCCGCGCCCGACACCCTGCCGGCGAGGCCTGCCATGCCGTGCAGGCCCAGCTTGTCGAGGAAGCCCTCCGCCTTGTCGGCGAAGCCCTGGACCCTGTGCGCCGCGCCCTCGATCTGCGACAGGCCGTGCATGCCCAGCTCGGCGTAGTGCATGCCCTCGCCCAGGAGCGCTTTGCCCTGGTGGGCCCAGCCCGCGACGTGGTC
>DASRTX010000210.1:0-9883 GCA_035655715.1 Myxococcales bacterium
CGCTGCCGGGACAGGACGTGCCCGGTCTGGGCCTGTCGCGCGAGATCACCGAGTTGCTCATGCGCGTGGCGGCGCGGCTCGGCCTCGAAGGGCTGGCCTTGCGTCCCGCCGCCTACCACCTGGCTTTCGCCGGGCGCGAGACGCTGCGCTTCGTCGATCCCGCGCGGCAAGGGAAGTTCGAGGCGCTGGTGGCGCTCTTCGCCGGCATGCCGCTGGCGGAGGCATCCCGCGCGGTGGCGGAGGGCCGGGTCCGCCTCGATGGCAAGCCCTACGCCTGGGAGACGGAGGAGATGGTGAGGTGGCTGGAGCCGCGCCCCGACGATCGCGCCGCCGTCGATGTAGCCCGATCGGGTGCGCGCTTCACGCTTGCGTGAGCAAATCTTGAAGGACCTGCCAGCGCGCGTAGAGCCGCTCCACCTCCGCCGCGCTCTCGTCGAGCTGGCGCTGCAGCTCCGGCGCGCGCCGCGCGTCGGAGGAATATGTCTCCGGATCGGCGAGCGCGCGCTCCGCCTGCTGCTTGCGGGCCTCCGCCGCCTCGATCGACGACTCGATCGACTCCAGCTCCCGCTGCTCCTTGAAGGAGAGCTTTCCGGGCTTGCGCTGCGCGGCCGGTTTCTGCCGCGGCGCCTTGGGCGCAGCGGGGCCCGCGGCGGCCTTCTGCGGCCGGAGCGCTACGTACGTCTCGTAGTTGCCGGGGTAACGGACGGCGCTGCCCGCTTCGTCGAAGGCGAGGATGTCGGTCGCCACCTTGTCGAGGAAGTAGCGGTCGTGGGTGACCAGGAGCACGCTGCCGCCGAACCCGAGCAAGAGCTGCTCCAGCACGTTGAGCGTGACCAGGTCGAGGTCGTTGGTGGGCTCGTCGAGCGCCAGCAGATTCGCGCCGCGCAGGAAGAGGCGGGCCAACAGGAGCCTGTTGCGCTCACCGCCCGAGAGCGCCTTCACCTGCATCTTCTGCATCGGAACCGGGAAGAGCAGGTCCTCGAGGTAGTCCCGCAGCGCCACCTGCCGCCCGCCCAGCTCGACGTAGTCCTCGCTGCTGCGGACGTCGCCGCGGATGCGCTCGCCGAGCGCGCTCTCGTAGACCGTCCATTCCGGTTCGAGCTGCGCGCGCTGCTGGTCGTAGTAGGCGATGCGCGTGTTCTTGCCCGCGATCACCTCGCCCTGATCGGGTTGGAGCTCGCCCAGCAGCATGCGCAGGAACGTGGTCTTGCCGGCGCCGTTCCGCCCCACGATCCCGATCCGTTCGCCGCGCTGGACGATCAGGCTCACGCCGTCCACCGCCTTGCGGCCCTCGAACGACTTGGAGATGCCGCGCGCTTCCAGCACGGTGTGGCCCAGGCGCGGGGCCGCAGCCGTCATCAGATTCGCCGTCTTCGGGCGCAAAAGCCCCTTCTCCGCCATCAACCTGCGCGCGCGGTCGATGCGCGCCTTGCTCTTGGTCCTGCGCGCCTCCACGCCCCGCCGCAGCCAGGCCACCTCCTGCGCGATCCAGCGGTCGCGCTTGTGGCGCTGCGTCTCAGCCTGCTCCTGCGCCGTCGCCTTCTGCTCCAGATAGGCCTCGTAGTTGCCGGGGTACGAGACCAGCCCTTCGCCGGGCTGGATCTCCACGATGCGGTCCACCAGGTCGTCGAGGAAGTAGCGGTCGTGGGTCACCAGCAGGAGCGCGCCCCGCAGCCGGTCCAACTCCTCCTCCAGCCAGTCCACGGTGTCGGCGTCGAGGTGGTTGGTGGGCTCGTCGAGCATCAAGAGATCCGGCGCCGTGAGCAGCGCGCCCGCCACCGCCACGCGCTTGCGCGCGCCGCCGGAGAGATCGGCGATGGGCTGGTCCCAGTCCTTCACGCCCAGGCGATCGAGCAGCGCCCGGGCCTCGTGCGCTGGGTGGTCCCGCGTCAGCTCGGATCGCGGGCTGGCCCCAGCCGGGAACTCCGGTTCCTGGGGCAGCCAGGTGATGCGCGTGCCGCGCTGGACCTGGATCTCGCCGGAATCAGGAGCAGCGCTGCCTGCCAGCATCCGCATCAGCGACGACTTGCCGGAGCCGTTGACGCCGATCAGCCCGACGCGCTCGCCCTCCTCGATCACCAGCGAGAGGCGTTCGAAGACGGTGCGGCTTCCAAAGGAGAGCGACAGATCGGCGGCTCGCAGCAGGGTCACGCGCCGCTTCTAGCAGAACCGCTACGGAGTGACCGTCCGGTTGCGGCCCTTGAAGAAGCCGAGGATGAAGAGGATGAGGCCGGCGATCAGCGCCACATGGATGACGCCGGTGGTGACCTTGAAGGCAAGGCCGATGACCCAGACGACGATGAGCAACGCACCGAGGAACCAGAGCATGGTTCACCTCCTCGCTGTAAGGTAGGTGTGCGAGAGCGTCACGGCCTGCCTGGCCGGTCGAGGCTCTACGCCAGGTCGATGCGCTGGATGGCGTGGTACGGGATCACCGTCAGCTTCTCGTCCTGCATCTTCAGCACCACCGTATAGCCCGCCGCGTGGTGGTCCATCTGGAGGATGCGGCCCGAGACATGCTGTCCGCCGCCCAGGTGCAGCGTCACCCGGCGCAGCTCGTCGGCCAACGTCTTGAGGTTCAAGGTGTGCGCGCCAGCCGCTTCGATGCCGAACGCCACCGCCTCGCGGTAGAGCTCATTGGTGGTGCGCAGGCGCGCCGCCACGATGGCCGCCATGTTGTGGAAGAAGGCGGCGGCGATCGCCGGATGGCGCTTCTGCACGCGGGCGAAGCTCTCGCGCGAGAGCGCCAGGAACTTGCTGGCCTCGGTGGTGCGGGCGGTGGCGCTGCGGCGCGCGCCGTCGATGAAGCTCATCTCGCCGAGCACGTCGCCCGGGCCGAAAGAGGCCAGCGACCGATCCACGTCGCCGCGGATGTTCTTGAAGATGTCCACCCGCCCGCCCTCGACGATGAAGAGCGAGTCGCCGGTGTCGCTCTCGTGGAACAGCTCCTCGCCGCCGACCAGGATCCGCTCCTCGCACGCTGTCACGATCACGTCGGCGTCGGCGGGATCCAGCGCCGCGAAGAGGCGCGAGCGGTTCAACCTGCCTTCGTCGTTCACCTCTTGTGCATCGCACGGAGCGAGGGGCGGCGGCAAGTCAGCCGGCGTGCAGCACCAGCGCCGCGTAGATGGTGCGGTGAGCGGGGACCGCGATGTGGTGCTTCTCCGCCCGCTGCACCACCGCTCCCGACAACCAGGGCAGCTCCAGCCGGTTGCCGCGCAGCAGGTCGTGCGCCATCGAGGAGAGCATCGTCGGGGGGAAGGCATCCACCAGCTCGAGCTGCTTCTGGGCGAAGGACTCGTCGAGGCGCGCCCCCTCGGCGCGCGCCACCGCGGTGGCCTCGCGGAGCGCGTCGAGGAGGAGGGCGCGGGTGGCCGGGTGCGCGCGCACTTCGCCGATGGGCTTGCGAGTCAGCGCGGTGAGCCCCGAGAGCGCGCTGAGGAAGATGAACTTCTCCCAGGTGGCCCTTCGCACGTCGTCGCTCTGGACGATCTCCACGCCCGCGGATCGGAGCGCGTCGCAGATGGCGGAAAGACGCGGCGTGCGCGAACCGTCCAGCTCTCCCAGCGTCATCCGCTGCAGCTTGCCGGTGTGCGCGATCACGCCCGGCTCGGCCACGACAGTGGCGATGTGCGTGACGCCTCCGAGCACGCGCTCGCGGCCCAAGGCCGCGCTGAGTACGTCGTCCTTGTCCACGCCGTTCTGCAGCGAGACCACCGCGGCGCCGGGCACCGCCGCCACCGCGCGCGCCGCGGCCTCGGTGTCCCAGAGCTTCACCGCGACGAAGACGAGGTCTGCGGGCCCCGCCTGCGCGGGCTCGTCGAGGACGCGGACTTTCAGCTGCGCATCTCCCAGCTCGCTGCGGACGCGCAGGCCCGAGCGGCGCATGGCCTCGGCGTGCGCACCGCGGGCCACGAACGCCACCTCGTGACCGGCCTGCTGCAGCCGGGCGCCGTAATAGCCGCCCACGCCTCCGCTGCCCATCATGACGAATTTCATCGGCCGTCGATGTACGTCTGGAGCTGCTCGATGAGGAATTGCTTGTCGTCCAGCATCAGCTGGATGACGTCGCGCATGGAGATGATGCCCACCACCTGTCCTTTCTCTTCCACCAGCAGATGCCGCGTGTACTGGGTGCGCATCGCCTCCGCGCACTCGGCCTCGCTGGTGTCGGTCCGCAGCCGGGGCAGGTCGGTGCGCATGGCCTCGCCGATGGGCATGGCGCCGTTGTCGCCGGCGGCCAGGACGCGCGTGACCAGGTCGCGCTCGGTGACCACGCCGACGATGCGGCCTCCTTCCCGTACCGCTATCGAGCCGATCTTCTTCTCGGCCATCACCTTCGCGGCCTCGCGGCACGCCGTGATGGCGTCGAGCGCCACGAGCTGCTTCGTCACGTGCCTCTCGATCGTGGCCATGCGCTCCTCCGAAGCGGCGAGTATAGGGAAACGCGATGGATCTGGTACAGCACCTGGACGCCCTCGATACGCTGCTCGACAGGGAACGGGCTGCCGAGAAGGAGCGGTTCGCCCGCCTCCCGCTCGTGGACCGCATCCGCAAGGGGCTGGCGCTCTCTGACGTGGAAGCGGTGGAGGAGGGTGGGCTGGCCGGCCGCTCGCTGGTGACCTTCGCGCGGCCGGGCGGGCGCGAGCTGGGGGGCCAGGAGCTCGGCGCCGGCGCCATCGTGCGCGTGCTGCCCAAACGCGAGGCGCCGCCGCACGATGCGCCGAGCGGGATCGTTGCTCGCAGGCAGCGCTCGCGCGTCTCCATCGCGTTCGACGAGCCGCTGCCCGATTGGGCCAGCGAAGGGCGCGTGATTTTGGAGCTGCAGCCATCGTCGGCCACCTGGGAGCGGCTCGCGGGCGCGGTGCGGCGGATGCGCGACGCACGCAGGTGGCACGCGGTGCTGCGCGGCGAGCCGCCGCGGTTCGAGGCTCGCCCGCGTGAAGGGACGGAGGAGCCGGGGTCTCCCCGGCGACGGGCGGAGGCCGAAGGCCGGAGCATCCGGACGACCCGGCTCAACCAGGAGCAGAAGGCCGCGGTCGAGCTGGCGGAGCGCGCGCAGGACGTCATGCTGGTGCACGGCCCGCCCGGTACCGGCAAGACCACCGTGTTGGTGGAGGTGATCCGGCGGGCGGCTGCGCGCGGCGAGAAGGTGCTGGCGGCGGCGCCGTCGAACCTCGCGGTGGACAACCTGGCCGAGCGGCTGGTGGCGGCGGGGATCGACGTCGTCCGCGTGGGACATCCCGCGCGCGTGCTGCCAGGGGTGGTCGAGCACACTCTCGATCAGAAGACGAAGGCCCATCCGCAGGCGCAGATCGCGGCCGAGTTGGTGGACCAGGCGCTGCGGCTGCGCGCCGACGCGCGCAAGCGCAAGCAGCGCCGCGGTCCGGGACGCTTCTCGGAAGCCCGGGGGCACGAGCGGGAGGCGCGGCAGCTCCTGGCCGAGGCGCGCGAGCTGGAGGACAGGGCCGAGCGGGCGGTGCTGGAGCGAGCCCAGGTGGTGCTGGCCACGCTCACCGGCATCGAGTCGCGCGCGCTCGCCGGCCGCGCCTTCCAGCTGGCGGTCATCGACGAGGCCACCCAGGCGGTGGAACCCGCCGCCTATCTCGCGCTGCTGCGGGCGGAGCGCGCGGTGCTCGCAGGCGACCACATGCAGCTGCCGCCCACCGTGCTGGCGCAGGATGCGCAGGAGCTGTCGCTCTCGCTGTTCGAGCGGCTGCAGCGCGCGCAGCCGGAGGCGATGGTCACGCTGGCCGAGCAGCACCGCATGAACGAGCGGATCATGCGCTATCCCTCCGACGCCCTCTACCAGGGGAAGCTGCGCGCGCACCCCGCGGTCGCGGACCACGCCATCGATTCCATGCCGCTGCAGCTGATCGACACGGCGGGGCGCGGCTTCGAGGAGTCCCTCCCCGAGGACAGCGACTCGAAGCTGAACGAAGGGGAAGCAGAGCTGGCGGCGGTCCAGGTGCGCAAGCTGCTGGCGATGCTGCCGGCGCAGGACATCGCGGTGATCTCTCCCTATGAGGCCCAGGTGCAGAAGCTGCGGCAGCTGCTGGCGGACGCGGGCGAGCTGGAGATCGACACGGTGGACGGCTTCCAGGGGCGCGAGAAGGAGGCGGTGGTGGTCTCGCTGGTGCGCTCCAACGATCAGGGCGAGCTGGGATTCGTGGCCGACATCCGCCGCATCAACGTGGCGCTGACCCGCGCGCGCAAGAAGCTGATCGTGATCGGCGACGGCGCCACCGTGGCGCGCCATCCGTTCTTCGCTGGACTGATCCGCTACGCCGAGTCGATTGGCGGATGGCAATCAGCCTGGGACGTCGAGGGTTGACCCGCCCCGCACCTCGTCGTGGGATGGGTGCATGCTGCTCTGGGCGCTCGCCGCGAGTCTCCTGCAAGTTTCGCCCGACCCGGTCCACCTGCCAGCCGATGCGCCGCGCGCCACCCTGACCCTGCGCAACCAGGGCCACAGGACGGCGCACGTGGTGGCCACCACCTGGTCGTGGTGGCAGTCGGCCTCCGGCGAGACGCGGCTGGATCCCAGCGCGGAGTTGGCGGTCTCGCCCGCAGAGCTCTACCTGCCGCCGGGCGCGACCAGGACGCTGGAGATCGAGGTGACGGGTCCGGCCTCCGAGGTGGAGCGCGCCTTCCGGCTGGAGCTGGAGGAGGAGCCGCTCCAGGCCTTCGGCCGCGCGCGGGCCGAGCCGCAACATCTCTCCGTGCCGGTCTTCGTGGCGCCCGACAAGGCGGCGGCGCGCGTGGATCTGTCCGGGCTGTCGGTCGAGGACGGCCACGCGAAGTTCACGCTGCTCAACTCGGGGACCGGCCATCTGCAGATCTCGCAGCTGCGCGTCTTGCTGCTCGGGCCGCGCGGGCAGCGGCTTTCGCTGCGCAAGCTGCCGGAGTGGACGCTGCTGGCGCGCGGGCAGGTGAGCTATGACGTGCCGGTGAATGGCCGCGCCTGCCAGAAGGCGAGCAGCGTGGAGGTGGAGCTGCGCGCCAAGGATGGGGACCTCCGCCGCTCGGTGCCGGTGACGCGCGACGCCTGCGGCGACTAGAAGGTGCTCGCCCAGGCGGCGATGCCGTCCACGATGCGCGCCATCCGCGCGTAGTCCAGCGTCTCGGGAGTGTCCCTGGCGGTGTGGTACCTCGGATTCCGGTACCAGGCGGTGTCCGTCACCATGGCGGCGCGCACGCCCTTCTGCCAGAAGCTGCGGTGGTCGGAGTTGCCCACGCCAGGCACCGCCTCGGGGGCATCGATGGACTCGACCGCGGCGCCGTTTCCGCGCAGGGCGCGCTTGATCGAGCGCACCAGGGCAAAGTCCTGGAAACGGCCCACCACCACGATGTAGTCGCCGTGCGCCGGGTAGAGCAGCTTCAGCGGAGCGAAGGGAAACCGCTGCGGCTGATCGAAGCAGCCCAGCATCTCCAGCGAGATCATCGCCAGCGCGCCCCGCGCATCCGCCGCGTGCGCGGCGCTGCCGAGCAGGCCGGACTCCTCGTTGGAGTAGAAGGCCAACTCGACCGCGACGGAAGGTGGCCGCGATGCGAGCATGCGGGCCAGCTCGATCAGCGCGGCCGTGCCGCTGGCGTTGTCGTCCGCGCCAGGGTGGGGGCCGCGAGCGTCGTAGTGCGCGCCGATCACCACGCGCCGTTCGTCCGAGGGTCCCAGCCGGACGAAGAGGTTCCGGTACGTGCCGCCCCGCGCGGAATAGCGTTGCTCCTGCACCGGCAGCCCGGCGAGTTGCGCGCGGATCCAGTCCGCGGCGCGAGCCTGCCCGGGCTCGCCGTCCCGCGGCCCGAGCCCGACCAGGCCTCGCACCAGCCGTTCGAGGCGTGAAGGGTCCGCTCGTGCGCCTTTCCATGCGGCGCCCGAGCCTGCAAACGGCTGCACGATCAGCACGACGGCGACCACCGTCGCGAGCAGCACCAGCGCGAGTGCGATCTTCACGCGGGCACGTTCCCATGACATGGCCATGACGCGATGCGATATCCTCTGAGGCGCGATGGCTCCCACCCTGTCCAAGCCGCGCTTCCGCGGCGTCTCGCACGAGCTGGCATTCTTTGCCGCCGCCGGCGCGGGCGCCGTGCTGGTCGCGTTGGCGCCCCCCGCCGCGCGGCTTGCCGCCGCGGTGTACGCCGGAAGCCTCGCCACCATGCTGGGCGTGAGCGCGCTCTACCACCGCGGCAGCTGGGCGCCAGGTCCATACCGCTGGATGGGGCGGCTGGATCACTCCGCCATCTTCCTGCTGGTCGCGGGGACCTACACCCCGCTCGCGCTGAGCCTCCCGGACGGCGGGCGCGCCATGCTCGCCATTGCGTGGGGAGGAGCGGCGCTGGGGATCATGCAGTCGCTCCTCTGGCCGCGAGCGCCACGGGCACTGGTGGCCTCGCTTTATGTTGCGTTTGGCTGGGCCGCGGTGGGCTTCTGGCCCGAGCTTCGGGTCGCGTTGAGCGGCCCGGCGCTGGCGGCTCTGGGGCTCGGAGGCGGGCTCTACTCCATCGGGGCGGTGATCTACGCCGCGCGCAGGCCAGACCCGGTCCCCACAGTGTTCGGCTACCACGAGATCTTCCACGCGCTGGTGATCGCCGCCGCGGTCTGCCATTTCGGCGTGGTCGTCGCTGTGATGCGCGCCATCCGCTGACCGCGGGGCATGCAATTCACTTCCCGCTGTTCCGGGTGTAGGAAAGTCGGCCTTCCGGAGCATTGGAGGTGCGCGCCATGTCCGACGAGGCGAAGCTGAGCCGTCGCGGGTTCGTGAAGGGAGCGGGTCTCGCCGCGGGCGCCGCGGCGCTGCTGGAGGGCGCCGCAGGCAAGCAACCGGCGGGACACGCGACCAAGGCAGGGCCAGGCGCGGTGGAGATCGCGCTGCGCGTGAACGGCGTGGAGCGCCGCGTGATGGTGGAGCCGCGCGCCACGCTGGCCTCGGTGCTGCGCGATCAGCTCCACCTCACCGGCACCAAGATCGGCTGCGACCGCGGCGCCTGCGGCGCGTGCACCGTGATGCTGGGCGACGTCACCGCCGCGTCGTGCATGACCTTTGCCATGGACGCGGTGGGGCGGCCGGTCACTACCATCGAGGGCCTCTCCAGCGGACCCCAGCTCGCTCCGCTCCAGGCCGCTTTCGTCGCGCACGATGCCCTGCAGTGCGGCTTCTGTACGCCCGGCATGGTGATGTCGTGCCACGCGCTGCTGCGGCACAACCCGAGTCCCAGCGAAGACGACGTGCGCCAGGCGGTGGCGGGCAACACCTGCCGCTGTGGCACGTATCCCAAGGTGTTCGAGGCCGCGCTGGCAGCCGCGAGCACTACGCCGGTCCGCGCGGGGCCTTCCCAAGGCGAGCTGCCTTCGGCGGTTCCTGCCGCGGGCGAGGAGCCGAAAGGTTCCGGCGAGCTGACGGCGCGCACCTTCCAGGTCGGGCTGGCCGGATCGCTGGCGGCGAAGGAGCGGAAGGCTCCCGCGTCCGAGCCGGTGCCCTGGGATGGGTCGGCGAATCTCCGCGTGGTCGGCCAGAGGGTGCCGCGCATCGACGGACCGGAGAAGGTGACGGGCCGCGCGCGGTACTCCTTCGACGTACAGCTTCCCGGCATGCTGCACGCGTCGCTGGTGCGCAGCCCGCACGCGCACGCGCGCATCAAGTCGGTGGACGTGAGCGCGGCCGCGAAGATGCCCGGCGTGCAGGCCACCTACGTGGTGGAGCGCATCCTCGGGCCCGCCGAGCTCAAAGTGAAGCCGGTCAAGCCCGACAAGTATCCGCTCATCCGCTACGAGGGCGCGCCGGTGGCGGCGGTCGCAGCGCTCACGCCGGCGCAGGCGGAGGACGCCGCGCGTGCCGTCCGCGTCGAGTACGAGGTGCTGCCGCACGTCGCCGACATCGAC
>DASRTX010000211.1:0-19410 GCA_035655715.1 Myxococcales bacterium
GGCCCGCGAACTGGCGCTCGCGTTCGTGCTGCAGCTCCTGCTCTTCGCCGTCCTGAAGGGAAAGTCCTACTACGTCTCGGCGGGCTGGGCGCCGCTGCTGGCCGCGGCCGGCCCGGCGCTGCAGAGGTTCGGGCCCAGGGAGGTGTACCAGGTGTACACTCGGTACACCGTCCGCGGGCCGGCGACGGCGCTGATCGCGGTGACCTCCGCCGCGCTCCTGCCGCTCATCCTCCCCATTCTTCCGCCGGCCGGTCTGGCGCGTTACCAGGAGCTGCTCGGCATGCGGCCGACACAGATGGAGCACGTGAAGCTCGGCGCGCTGCCGCAGCACCTCGCCGACATGTTCGGTTGGCAGGAGCTGCACGATGCCGTCGCAGAGGCTGCGCCGCAGATTCCCGCCGGGGCGCAGGCCGCCGTCTACACGCAGAACTACGGCGAGGCGGGAGCGCTGGAGCTGTTCGGCTCGTCGGGCCTGCCGGTCATCAGCGGACACAACAGCTACTTCCTCTGGGGCGCTCCCCACGACCTCAGCGCCCTGCTGATCGTCGGGGGACGGCCGACCGACCACCTCAAATCGTTCGAGAAATGCCGGGAGGTCGCGCGGGAGCGTGAGGCGCAGTGGGCGATGCCCTACGAGCGGAGTCGTGTGATCTGGCTCTGCCTCCGCCCGCGAGCTCCCATGGAAGTCCTCTGGCCCCGCAGCAAACATTACGAATGAGGCCGCCGCCTCCGCCGCCCTCTCCGGAGCCTTGAAAGAGGCTATCCTCGGCGCGTGCGAGAGACCCTGAGCATTCCCGCGCGCGGCGATGGATTTCCCGTCGCCGCCGAGCTCTTCGTGCCCGAGCAGCCGCCGCGCGCCGCCGTGGTGCTTGCCCCGGCGATGGCGGTTCGCGCCCGCTTCTACGCTCCTCTCGCGGAGTACGTCGCCAGCCGGGGTGCCGTGGCCCTGACCCTCGACTACCGGGGCATCGGCGGCTCGCGGCCACAAGGCACGCTGCGCGGCTTTCCCGCCACCTTCCACGATTGGGGCGAGCGCGACCTGGGCGGGGCGGTGGATTTTCTCTCGGGCAGGTTTCCCGGCCTGCCGCTGCTCTGGCTCGGCCACAGCGCCGGCGCGCAGTTGATGGGCCTCTTGCCCGACGCGCCCATCCGCGCGGCGCTGTTCGTCGGCGCGGGGACCGCCTACTGGGGCAGCTACCGCGGCAGGGGGCGGCTCGGGATCATGGCGTTGTTCTACGGGGCCATCCCTTTGACCACGGCG
The DNA here is from genome assembly GCA_035655715.1 of Myxococcales bacterium. GTDB lineage: Bacteria > Myxococcota > Myxococcia > Myxococcales > 40CM-4-68-19 > 40CM-4-68-19. The sequence goes on from DASRTX010000211.1 coordinate 1,262, forward strand.
TTGGCGGGCTACCTGCCGATGAGCGCGTTCGGCCAGGGGGACGACGTACCGCTGGGCGTCGCACGCGAATGGGCCAAATGGGGCCGCGATCCCCGCTACGTCTACAGCTACGCCGAGCCGCGCGGCGGGATGGGATTCACGAGCTACGCGGGCCCCTTGCGCGCGGTCTCCATCGCGGACGACAGATACGCCCCGCCCACCGCGGTGCAGCACCTGCTCGCGCTCTACCGCGGCGCGCGCAAGGAGCTGGGGACGGTGGCGGCGGACGGCAGGCCGATTGGCCACTTCGGTTTCTTCCGGCGCCGCGACCTGTGGGAGCAGCCGGTGAGCTGGCTCCTCGCCAAGGGCGCGTGAGCCACTGTTGTTGAAGCGACAGGCCGGCGCGCCACATTGGTGCCGAATCGATGCAGGGCGCGGAGCATCCTCCCGCGGCGCGGAGGAAGGGACGGCGAATGTCCGAGCACGGCGAAGAGGGGCGGCGGGAAGGGAATGGCGGGGCGCGGCCGGGACAGAAGCCGGAGGTCCCCGCGGAGAGCCCTGAGAAGAAGCGGCAGAAGCGCATCCGCATCGCGGCCGGCGTCGCGGTGGTGGGCGTCGCCGCGCTTCTCTGGTGGCTGCATGCGCGCAACTTCGAGGACACCGACGACGCGCAGATCGACGGCTACATCACCGCTGTCTCCTCGCGCGTCCCCGGCACGGTGATGAAGGTGCTGGTGGAGGACAACCAGCTGGTGAAGCAGGGCGACCCGCTGGTGGAGCTGGACACCACCGACCTGGACGTGGCGGTGGCGCAGGCGCGCGCGGCGGTGGCGCAGGCGGAGGCGTCGCTCCAGGCCGAGCAGCCCAACGTCTCCATCACCGCCACCTCCAACCGCACCACCGTGCAAGCCGCAGAGGACGAGGTCTCCAACACCCAGGCCGAACTGGAGGCGGCGCGGCGCGATCTCGATCAGGCCGATGCCAACAACCGCTATGCGCAGCAGCAGAAGGAGCGCGCCGCGCAGCTGCTCGCCTCCAAGACCGTTCCCCAGGCCGAATACGACCAGCGCGTCTCGGCCGCCGACGTGGCGCAGGCGGCGGTGGGGTCGGCGCGGCAGCGCGTGGATCAGCGCAAGGCGAAGCTGCAGACGGCGCAGTCGCGCCTGGTGGAAGCCCGCGCCAACGCTCCGCGGCAGCTGGTGGCGCGTGAGGCGGGTCTTTCGGTGCGGCAGGCGAATCTGGAGCTGGCCCGCGCGCAGCTCCGGCAAGCCGAGCTCGGCCTTGGCTACGCCAAAGTGGCGGCGCCGGTGTCGGGCGTGATCGGCAAGCGCTCAGTCAACGTGGGCGATCGCGTGCAGCCCGGCCAGCAGCTGATGTCGATCACGCAGACTGGCGACCTGTGGGTGACGGCCAACTTCCGGGAGACGCAGATCGACCGCATGCAGGCTGGACAGAAAGTGACCGTCCACGTCGACGCCATCGACCGCGACTACCAGGGCACGGTGGCGAGCTTCGCCGGAGCCACCGGCTCGCGCTACAGCCTCCTGCCCCCGGAAAACGCCACCGGCAACTACGTCAAGGTGGTGCAGCGCATCCCGGTGCGCATCAACCTGGACCCGAAGCAGCCAGCGATGGAGCGCCTGCGCCCGGGCATGTCGGTGGAGCCGAAGGTGCGCGTGCGATGACCAAGGAAGAGGCGCAGGCGATCAGCCCCGAAGAGTCGCTGCGCATCACCCACGAGCAGGGCTGGACGGGCGGGCACAACCCCTGGACGGTGGCGCTGGTCGTCACCATGGCGACCTTCATGGAGGTGCTCGACACCGCCATCGCCAACGTGTCCCTGCCGCACATCGCGGGGAGCCTCTCGGTGAGCCCCGACGAATCGACCTGGGTGCTGACCAGCTATCTGGTGAGCAACGCGGTGGTCCTTCCCATCAGCGGGTGGATCGCCAACCGCATCGGCCGCAAGCGCTTCTACATCACCTGCGTGCTGCTCTTCACCGGCAGCTCGTTCCTCTGCGGGCTGGCGCCGAACCTCGGCCTGCTCATCTTCTTCCGCGTGCTTCAGGGTATCGGCGGCGGGGGCTTGGGCCCAAGCGAGCAGGCCATCCTCGCCGACACCTTTCCGCCGGCGAAGCGTGGCATGGCCTTCGCTGTCTACGGCATGGCGGTGGTGCTCGCTCCGGCCATCGGACCGACGCTGGGCGGCTTCATCACCGACCACTATTCGTGGAGGTGGGTCTTCTTCATCAACGTGCCGGTCGGCATCGCCTCTGTGCTGCTCTCCTCGCGCATCCTGGTCGATCCGCCGCACCTGACCGAGATGAAGAAGCGGGTCGGCCCCATCGACGGCGTGGGACTGGGCCTCATCGCCGTGGGTCTGGGCGCGCTCGAGTACGTGCTCGACAAGGGCCAGGAGGACGACTGGTTCAACTCGCACACCATCATCGTCTTCTCCACCATCGCCGCCGTGGCCCTGGTCAGCTTCGTCGTCTGGGAATGGAGGCAGGAGCATCCGGTGGTGGAGGTGAGGATGTTCCGCGACCGCAACTTCGCGGTCTCCAATCTGATGATGATGGTGCTGGGGATGGCGCTCTACGGCAGCACGGTGCTGTTGCCGCTCTATCTTCAAGTCTGGATGGGCTACTCGGCGCAGGACGCCGGCATGGCGCTCTCGCCCGGCGGCTTCGTGGTGATTCTCTTGTTGCCCTTCGTGGGCAAGCTGCTCGGCAAGGTGGACGCGCGCTACCTGATCGCCTTCGGTTTCTTGATCACCTCGGTGGCGCTCCTGCACATGGCGCACACGCTCTATCCCGGCATGGATTTCCGCACCGCGGTGGTGATCCGGATGTTCCAGACCTCGGGCATCGCCTTCCTCTTCGTGCCCATCAACTCCGTGGTCTACAACGGGGTCCCGCCGCAGAAGAACAACCAGGTCTCCGGCATCGTCAACCTCGCCCGGAACATGGGCGGCGACATCGGCATCGCGCTGGTGGCCACGGTGATCGCGCGCCGCTCCCAGCACCACCAGGCGCGCCTGGTCGACAGCATCGTGCCGTCTGCGGAGTTGTCCGCCCGCATCGCCGGAATCGCGCAACATCTACAGCAGATGGGCATCGGCGCGGCGCAGGCCACCAAGATGGCGTACGGCCAGATCTACGGGCAGGTGATCAAGCAGGCGCAGACGCTCGCGTACCTGGACGTGCTCTTCATCTTCGCCATCTTCACGGCCTTGATGGTGCCGGCGGTGCTGATGACGCGCAAGGCGAGGCCCGGCGCGGCCGCCATGGCGCACTAGCCGCGGCTGATCACTTCACGAGCTCCTTGAGGAGGTGCGCGCCCAGCTCTTGCAGTCCCTGCTGGAGGAGCTTCTGCCCCTTGGGCTCGGAGAGCGCGGAGCGCATCATCTCCGGCGCATAGCCAAGCTCCAGATTGAGCAGCACCAGGACGGCGGAGATGCCCGGCGTGAGCTGCGCCGCCTTCACCCGGCTGCGCCGCTTCTGCACGCCCTCGGAGAGCTTGTCGATCAGCTCGTCCTCGCTGGTGCGCGACCCCTTCTGCGCCGAGAGGGCGTCGGACAACCCCTGGTAGAGCGCGTCGACCATGCGCTGCACGCCGACGATGCGCTCCATCCGCTCGTGCGCCTCGTCGAAGTCCACATTGGCCGCCGCCGCATAGGTGGGCGCGACCACCAGCGCCAGGTCCTTGCGCGTCAGCACGTGCGTCAAGCGGCGCGAGAACATGCTCCAGACGGTAGCACGCGCCCGAGCCAAGAATTCGGGGACACGATACGTAATTCGTCCTACGGGCTTGGCCGCCGAGTCGGACGAATTACGTATCGTGTCCCCGAATTTCGTTGGGTCTTTGGTCGTAGTGTAATCGTGCACTACTCGATCCGGGCAGCGCGCAGGTGCTATGCGCGGACGATTCCACGGAGGCGTCATGACCCCCACGCGTCTGGCTGCACTGGTGATGCTGGTATCCCAAGCTGCGCTCGCGGAGACGGTGGTGCTCAAGGGGGCCAGGCTGATCGACGGCACCGGAGCGCCGCCGCGCGAGAACATGGTGCTGATGGTGGAGGGCGATCGCATCGCGGCAGTGGGCGATCCGGGCAAGGTGAAGATCCCCAAGAACGCGCGGGTGGTGGACGCGCGGGGCAAGACCATCATGCCCGGGCTGATCAACGCCCACGGCCACGTGGGCCTGGTGGTGCTGGGGCAGAACAAGGCCGACGGCTACACGCGCGAGAACGTGCTGGCGCAGCTTGCGCAATACGAGGAGTACGGCGTCACCACCGTGCTCACGCTCGGCCTCAACCGCGACCTGGTCTACGACCTGCGCGACGAGCAGCGGCGCGGGACGGCGAAGGGCGCCTCGCTCTTCACTGCCGGCCGCGGCGTGGGCGCCAAGGACGGAGCACCACCCGTTCCGGTGGCGCCCGACCAGGTGTACCGGCCGGCCACGCCGGAGGAGGCCACGGCCGACGTGCGCGAGGCCGCCACCCACCATCCGGAGTTCCTCAAGATCTGGGTCGACGACGTGTACGGGAAGTTCCCCAAGCTCCAGCCCGCCATCTTCAAGGCCGCCATCGACGAGGCGCACAAGAACGGCATGCGCGTGGCCTCGCACATCTTCTACCTGGCCGACGCCAAAGCGGTGATCGCCGACGGCGTGGACGCGCTGGCGCACAGCGTGCGCGACCAGCCGGTGGACGACGAGCTGATCAAGCTGATGAAGGAGAAGGGCACGTACTACGTGGCGACGCTCACCGTGGACGAGTCGGCTTTCGCCTTCGCCGACGACCCCACGCTGCTCGACGATCCCTTCCTCGCCGGCGCCGTGGCCCCCGAGGCGCTGGAGAAGCTGCGCGCGCCCGAGTTCCGCGCCAAGGTGGCGGCCGATCCCAACCTCCCCAAGATCCGCGACGCGCTCAAGAACGGGATGGCGAACGTCAAGGCGCTCAAGGAAGCGGGCGTGAAGGTGGCCTTCGGCACCGATTCCGGCGCCAACCCCATGCGCATCCAGGGCTGGGGGGAGCACCGCGAGCTCGAGCTGATGGTGAAGGCGGGCCTCTCGCCCATGGACGCCATCGTCGCCGCCACCCAGGGCAGCGCCGCCATGCTGGGCGCCGCCGATCGCGGCACCTTGCAGAAGGGGAAGCGCGCCGACTTCCTGGTCCTGGGTGCCAACCCCCTGGACGACATCCGCAACACCCGCAAGCTGGTCAGCATCTGGCACGGCGGCCGCGTCGTGCGGCCGCGCAGCAGCGCAGCGATGGCTACGGCGAACTAGAAGAGGACCGAGATCCCTGCGCTTCCGTAGACGCCGGCGGTCTTGGTGGAGGTCCGCGAGAAAGACTCGACCTGCCCGGTGAGGCCCACGTAGCCGCGCAGCTCTCGCGTCAGGTCGTGGCCCAGGCGCAAGTTCGCCGCGACGATGGAGCCGATGCCGTCGACGTAGGGCGCATAGGTGAAGCGCACCGTGGCATCCGAGTCTTCGCGCGACCCGAAGCGCTGCCGCAGCGAAGCACGCAGGTTCCAGTCCTCGGCCCGGGTGGGCAGCGCGGCCTGGCCCGCCCCGAGCCCGAGGGGGCCGCTGCCGATGCCCGGCGGCAACTGCACCGCCCCGGCGTCCTCGGCGTAGAAGAACTTGGAGACCCCGAGCCGGAGCTGTGCCTGGTCCACGTCGACGCCGACGTTGCCGCTGACCGAGGTCTGGTTGAAGACGCCGTTCACCGGATTCGCCGCGCCGGGCGTCTGCGATCCCTCGACGTCGAGGTGCTCGAAGCCGGAGCCGACCTGGAAGTACGGCCGCACTTCGCCGCTGCGCCCCGGGTGGTAGCTGATGCTGCCGCCACCGCCCGCGCTGGAGAGCGCGTAATGCCCGCGGCTGGCCGAGTCGCTGGAGACCTTGGGGCCGAAGTCGCCGTCGAAGGAGATGCGCAGGCCGTTCACCGGCCAGACCCCCAACGATCCCCACAGCGAGTGGAAGATCACGAGATCCTGGTCGGTGCCGACGTCGTACCCGAGGTCCACGTCGACCGGCCCAGGCGAGACGCCGGCGGAGATGGAATTGCCGATGTAGGGGCCGCTCCCCACCGTGAGCGCCTCGCTCATCGAACCGCGCGAGGCGCCCACGGCGGGTACGGCTGCAAGGGTCAGGGCGATTCCTGCAGCAAGGCCGCGCATGCGCTACCCGTCGTTGTCGTGGGCGGGGGCCTTGCCCTTGTCGTCCCGGTCCCGGTTCCGGTTGCGGTCCTTGTCGTGCCGGCGGCCGCGATTCTCGGGGTGGTTGACGTCGTCGTCCGGCTTCTTCGCCTTGACCAGGTCGTCGTTGTCCGGCTGGGGAGCGGCTGGCGCTGGAACCGCCTGGGCCGGCGCCGCCGGAGCCGGGGTCATCGGGACGGCCGCTGCCGGCGCGTTGTGCTCGCGCTCCTGCCGCTCGTCGTTGTCGCGGTTGCGCCGGTTGTCGTTGCGGTCGTCGTCGTGCCGGTCCTCGGCGCGGCGATCGTCGTTGTCGTGCCGGTCATTGTCGTGCCGGTCGTTGTCGTGGCGATCTTCGGCGTGGCGATCGTCTCCGCCGTGGTTGTCGCCGCCCCGGTCATCACCGCCCCGGTTGTCGCCGCCGCCCCGGTTGTCGCCGCCCCGGTCGCCGCTGTGATCGCCGCCGCTGTCGTGGCCCCCGCCGCCCTTTCCGTGGTCGGCGAAACTCGGGGTGGCGGCGAGCGCCGCCGCACTCAGGATGCAGAAGCAGATGCGTCGCATGGTGTACCTCCGTGGGAGACGGCAAACATCGCCATGCGACCCAGAGGCGCAAGTCTCGGGCAGGGGCCAGGCCGCCCGAGGTGCAATCAGCTGGGGACACGAAGGCGCCCTTCGGGCGGCCATCATGTCCCCGTCATGCTACTTGGGGCGCTCATCGGACTTCCGGGGACATGATGGCCGCGCGCAGCGCGCCTTCGTGTCCCCATCTACTTGCACCGAGCGCGGACATTGTCCTCCTGCCCGCGCGTCTTTGCCCAGCGCTCGTCCTTCACGTTGAATACTTGAGGAACGAGGAAGTCGTTGGGGTCGATCTGCAGGCGGAACTCCGGCCAGTCGCTCTGGGGGAACCCCATGTTCCGAGCGGTCTGCTGCCAGCTGATCTTGTGGTACATGGCCGAGCCCGCCTGGGCGACGTCGGTAAGGTGGCCCGGATAGTAGACCTTCGGCCGCAAGTGCTGCTGGTATTGGATGATGTCGCGCTGCTGGTTGTTGGCCGCCCCCAGGCTGACGATGGATCCCAACAGCACGTCGGTCGCGGGCAGGCGATCCATGATCGAGAACAGCCCCTGGCCGATGGCGCCGGCCAGCGCAATCGCGGGCCCGTTGTTGGCCGGGTCGTTGAACTGATCGATGGTGATGAAGCCGGGGGAACCGGTGCTGATTCCTTCCTTCGCCGGGCCCGCGGAGTTGACGAAGGCGAAGGTGAAGTCCTGGCCCTCGCCGCGCAGCACGAAGTGGTACCACATCTCGATGATGCCGGCGCTGCCGCCGAACCCGGTGGTGGTGGTGTTGATCTGACCTGGAACGCGGTTGGCGGGGTTGTTCGGCGGCGTGAAGGGCGTGCCGGCAGGCCACATCGCGGGGTACGTCACGGCCGGCAACGGCGTCGCGATGCTGCGGCCGTCGTAGCGGGGGTCGCCCAGATTGGTGAAGGCGAAGTGGTCGAAGCTCTTGTCCACTGGCGCGGTCCCCGAGTGGATGTGCTTGAAGGTGAGGATGCAGATGTCGGGATCGAATTGCGTGATCCGCCGGACGGTTGTCGTGCCCCCCAGAGGGTTGGCGAGAGTGCCGGTGTACTCGCCGGCCGGCGAGGCTCGCGGCACCAGCGCCACGCAGTTCACCGGGTTGCCGTCGGGGACGATCTTCGCCCCGCCGTTGTTCAGGTTGGGATCGTTGAACATGCGCGTGACGTCCTGCTGCATGACGTCGCAGGTCTCCGCCGAGGCGAAGATCGTTGCGCCGGTCCACTTGGCGACGTAGGCGGCGTTGTCGGCGTGATCGCCGTGGCCGTGGCCGAGGAAGATGCCTTCCGGCCGGACGTCGACGAAGTCCTGCGGCAGGATGGGCGTGCGCCGCCGATCGATGGGCGAGGTGGGCAGCTCGGGGCGGTTGATGTAGCTGTCCATCAAGAGGACATGTCCCTGCGCGGCGACCACGTAGGTGGTGTTCGACGCCGAGGAGATGATCACCTTGTCCCGGGCAACGCCTCCCTTCGAGTCGACGTTCTCCACCCCGAAGAACTTCTGCCGCGCGTGGATCAGCGCGGAATCGGGCGCGCGGTCATGGTCCCGATCATGATCGCGATCGTCGCCGTCGCGGGCGGCGGCGGACAGGGAGCTGCACAGGATTCCGGCCAGCAGTGCGCACGGCATTCGCATGCGGTTCACGGCGGAAGCTCCTCTCGTTTGTTGAAGGGCGCGGGACGTTAGCCGCTGGCCGAACCGCTCGTCAACTCAGTGAGCCGAGAGGAGGGACCCTGGAATTGGACGCCGGCGCGCGCGTCGCGTTGCTCCGCGATCAATCGCTGCGCTACGCTTCCGCCCATGAGCTCGCGAGGCTGGCTGGTCCTGTCGATCGCTTGCGGCTGCGGCGGAGTCGCGTCCCCGACCGCGCAGCCATTGACGCTGGTGATGAGGACGCCCGGTCAGGCCCAAGGCAGCGTCATCGCGACGAGCGGCGGCAAGACGCTCTTCACCTGCGCTGCCGGCACGTGCACCGCCCAGGCCGCCCCGGGGTCGACCGTAACGCTGACCAGCGCCGCCGCGGGTCCGGACTCGATCTTCAGCGGCTGGTCGGGAGACTGCGCCGGGGACGGGCCGACCTGCGACTTGACGATGACGAAGCAGGCGAATGTCACCGCGCAGTTCAGACCGGCGGCGAACTTCGTCTTCGAGACCAGCGTGGCGCTGCGGATGCCCTTCGGCGCGACCGCCGCCGCATCCCAGGCCGCGGCAGACGGTCTCTGCGCCGCGCGCGCGGCCGCGGCGGGCCTGCCAGGCCGTTACGTCGCATGGCTGTCGACCTCGACGGTGGACGCCGTCACCAAGCTGGGGGGCGCAAACGGCTGGGTCCGCACCGATGGACGGCCCTTCGCGAGGACGCGCGCAGACCTGCTCGCCGGAAAGATCTTCTATCCTCTCGCCTTCGACGAAAACGGCGGCGATGCAGGCCAGGCGACGCTCTTCTCCACGGCGACCGGGACCGCCGCCGACGGGACGGCTCTCGCCGGCGGGACCTGCGGCGACTGGACCTCCACGGCTGGATCCACTTCGGGCCTCGGCGTGGCGAGCGGCGGCAGCAAGGCATGGACGGCCGCTCCCTACGCGCTGTCCTGCGCCGGTCCTTTCCCCGTCTACTGCTTCGAGACCGCCTTTGATCACCCCGTGACCGCTACCGCCACCGGCCGCCTCGCCTTCGTAAGCAAGAACACCTTCAAGCCCGGCCCCGGGAAGACCCGCGCCGACGCGGACGCGATCTGCCAGTCGGAAGCGCAGGCCGCGGGGCTGCCAGGGCCGTTCACCGACTACCTCGCATTGCTCGCGGTCGCGGGCGAGAGGCCGATCGCGCGCTTTTCGACCGCCTCCGGCTCGCTGCCCTGGGTCCGCCCGGACGGCGTGCTCATCGTCGCGCAGGCGAGCGACATGGTTTCTGCAGCGCCGCTCATGGCGCCCATCGACGTCGCCGCCGACGGGACCTACTGGCCGGGCGGCTTCACCTGGACGGGCGCCGGAGCCGACAATCTGGCAGGGGACCCGTCGAGCACGTGCGGCGACTGGAGCTCGACCGCGAACAGCGGCAACGGCGGTCAGATCGAATACACGATTCACTGGCTCGACGAGTACAGGAACTCCCTCACGTGCCTCGCTGATCTGCCGGTGTTCTGCCTCCGGAAGTAGAGGTCAGAAGCCCCACTGCACGCCCAGGCCCGGCGACACGGCCCATTGCAGATCCTGCCCGTTGTGGATGGGCAGGTAGAAGTTCATCGTCGCCTGGAAGCGGATGCGCTCGAGCACCACGGCGGAGACGCCTCCCTCGACGATGGGGCGCGAGCAGTTGCCGATGGTGCGGGAAGTAGGGTCGTCGCAGCTGCCGAAGCCGCCGCCGTCCTTGGTGGAGAAGAGCCACCCGCCGCGCACCAGGAGGCTGGGCTGGAGACTGGTGCTCGACCACCACGAGGGCAGGTACTCCGCGCCGGCCAGCACGCCGACTGCGAAGACGCTGTCCTCCGACGAGAGCAGCTGTCCGCTCCCGCTGAGCTGGATGGAGGCGTGGAGCCGCAGCGGCGCCACCAGCACGCCGCCCGTCTCGAAGCCCTTGCTGATCCCCACTTCGGGATCGCGCCCCAGCATGGCCCAGAGCGTGAACCGCGGCGGCACGTAGGCCACCTGGTCGGCCACCATCTTCACCGCGGTGCTGACGATCAGGCCTTGCGTGGCGGGCTGCGTGGCGGAGATGGAGTTGCCGATGTCCAGGAAAGCCGCGCGCAGGGCGGCCGGCGCGTGTGCCGCATCCTTGCGCTCGAGGCCGAGGTCCTTGAAATGGAAGCCGTGCGCGGCAAGCAGGCGCATCGCCCAGCCGGCGTCGGTTTCGTTGGGAAGCTGGCGCCACGTGTTTGCCGGCAGGGGCTCGACGAAGGGGACGGCCATCACCGGCTCGCCGCGCCTCGCCCGGCGGCAGCGAGCGTCGCCGTCCCACGCCTCCGTGGTGACCTTGGAGCAGGCGTCCCAGAACCGGTCGATCTGCGTCTGGAAGACGATGCGGAAGTCACGCAGCTCCTCGCCCGCGCACGCCTCCTGGGCGCCGGCAGCGCCCTCCATCACCGCCCGCAGGCACTTGTACCTGGCCCAGGCCTGGGCCGCATCGGAGGCGCCGGGCGCCTCCTCGGGGAAGCGGAGGGCCGGCCCGCCCGCCATTGCGACGCGGGGAGCGAGCCGGGCTTCGGTGAGGAGCCGGGCGTCGTACATGCCGAGCGTGAAGTCGAAGCGACGCAGCTCGGTCTCGACGAAACCGAAGAAGGCGCCCAGAGGTGAGCTGGCGGCGGGGAGATGGCGCTCGGGGATGATCAGGTCCTCGAAGATCTCGGGCGTGTCGTCCTGGACGTAGAGGAGGTTCTTGGCGCGCGCGGTGGAGAGGAACGAGGTCGCCACCTGCATGGTGACGCCGAGCAAGGTCTTGATCTCGTCGGCTCCCGGCTCGTCGATGGCTTCCGGGAAGGTATGCGCCTCGGTGGAAAGGTAAGCGACCGCGAGGAACGGCAGCGGATTGCGGGCCGTGAGATCCGGCGCGTCGATCCAGCGGGCTCCTCCGGCGCCGTCGGCACGGAGCCCGGCGGCGGCAATGCGCGTGGCCATCCGCACGGGCGTGTTGTCGAAGAGGCCGCCGTCGACGAACAGCTCCGCCTTCGCCTTGTCCACTGGGCAGGTCGCGTTCACGCCGCGAACCACGCAGTGGCGGACGGCCTGCGGAGGGAAGGCGGCGGGGAACGCCGTGGAGGCGAAGAGCGCATCGATCAGGCCGTCGAAGATCACTTCGCCGTCCTGCTCGGGGAGCAGCGCCTGCTCGCCGGGCCACTTCGGATCGACGTAGTTGGTGACCCGCGGCGGCTTGCCGGTGCCGCGTCCCTGGACGCGGACCACGAAGTGCTCCTCGACGCGGGGGAGGCTGAGCCGGTTGCCTTCGGTCGTGACCACGCGGGGAACCAGGCGCGTCACCGAGAGCCCGAACACCGAGTCGCAGGAGGTGGGCAGCCCTGCGTGCCAGGCGTCGATGATGTACTTGAGAGGTGCGTCGAAGGCGGCGCGGGAGAAGGCGCTGGTCTTCAGCGGCTGTCCTCCTTTCTGGTGCAGCTGGCCGAGCCCGAGCGGGATCCACGCTTTCCAGAAGAGGCTGGCCGTCGGATCGGGCACCGGGGCGCCGCACGACTGGAGGATGGTCATGAACCCGTTCACCGAGCCTGCCGAGGCGCCGGTCACCATGCGCGGCACGGCAGCCTGCTGGTTCAGCCGCATGGCTTCGACGGTGTAGTAGAGGACGCCGGCCTCGTAGGACCCAAGGCTGACCCCGCCGGAGATGGTGATGGAGGCAGGCGGCTGCGCCATCCGCACAGGGGCGGCGAGCAGGACGGCCGCGAAGAGCGTGGCGCCCACGGAGATCACACCGATGACATCGCAGGCGTGGGCGAGGTGGAACAATTGGCCGAAAGGGCAACCCCGGCGATGTTCTTCTAGCCGGTCAAGCGCTGCGCGGGGCCGGACAGGCATTTCGCCATCAGCTCGGCGCGCGACGAGACGCGGTGGGCCGCATGGATCGACTTCACGTGCCCGTGGACGGTCTGCGGGCTGATGCCCAATTCCGATGCCACCGCCTTCTCGGCCGCGCCGCAGAGGAGGCAGCGCAGCACTTCACTCTCGCGCCGGGTCAGCCGGGGATCTGTCATCGTGTGGCGAAGACGCCCGACGCAAGATTCGTCTCATTCGCCCGGACGAGGGCGGGCTCATTCGAAGAGCATCACCGTCGAAACCGGGTCCCCGCCGGGGGTTTCGCCCCCGAAGATCAGCACCTTCCCGTTGCCGAGCAGCGTCACGGTGGACTCGGTCCAGGCTCGCTGGAGGACCGGTCCCGGGCTCCAGCTGTTCGATGCCGCGTCGTAGATCTCGCTCGGCTGGATGCCGACGAAGGGTCGCGCGGCGTCCACCCCGCCGACCACGAGCACGCGCCCATCGCTGAGGAGCACGCCGGAGTGGAAGCCGCGTGCAGTCTGGAGATCTCCCGCGGGGGCGAACGCGCCCGTCGTTGGATCGTAGACTTCGGTGTTGGTCGGGGAAGGATTCGCGTCGTCGCCGAAGAGGCCCCCGACGACGAGGACGCGGCCGTCCGGCAGCAGGGTGGCCGTGTGGAACGAGCGCGCGGAGGCGAGCGAACCCGTGGGCGTGAACTGACCCGTGTCGGGGTCGTAGATCTCCGCGGTGTCGGTCGAGAATTGGGTGATGAAGTCCGGCGTGACCTTGCAGCAGATGAGCCCTGCGACGACGAGGACCCGGCCGTCGGCCAGCCGGGTCGCCGTGTGACCGCGCCGCCCGACGCTCATCGGTCCGGCCTCCGACCAATGCCGCGTGGTCGGATCGAACCGCTCGGTGGAAGTGAAGCCCGCCAGACCGCGCGTACCACCGGTCAGGAGCGCTCCGCCGTCCAGGAGGGCGGTCGCAAGCGTGACGCCATGCCGATGCTCCTGGGTGTTGCCGACCCGGACGAATCGCTGATCGGTGGGGCCGAACGACAGCGTCAGGCGGTCTGCGTCGGCGCCCAGGCCCTGGCTGTTGCTGTTGATCCCGCCGCCGACGAGCAGGAAGCCGCCGTCGGCAAGTTGGACGGCGGCGGTTTCGGGTGTGTTCTCGAAGAACGGGAGATCCGGGCCGTTCGTCGTCGCTTCCGCGACGGGGTCGAACCGCTGCGTGGTGATGTTGGAAGGGATGACCAGCGCGTCCGAAGTGTGCCCGCCCATCAGCAGCACGGTGCCGTCGGTGAGGGTCGCCGCCAGATGTACGCCCCTGCCGACGGAGGCGGCAGCGAGCTCGCGGAACCTTTTGCGGTAAGCGACGCCGACGATGGCGTGGCCATCCACCTGCTCGCTGCCGCGCCTTACCCTGAGCGTGAAGCGGGTCGTAGCCGAGAGCACCGGCGTGTCGATGGGCAGACCGCTTTGGACCGGCCCGATGCCGTCGACGCTCGCGCTGTCCCCGGTGAAGACGGCGGTCAGTTGCGTGCGCTCGCCGACGAAGACGGTGCCAGCCGCGGGGGCAAAGCTCACGATGCTGGGGCTGTCGGCCGCCGCAACGAAGATCTCCAGCGGCAGCGCGTGGCTCACGGTGTAGCCGGCGCCCGAGGCGGTCACGCTGATGACGCTGCTGCCAGCGGCCGCCGCGGCGGTGGCGGCGAGGTCGATCTCCCCGCTGCTCGTGCCGGCGCCCAGATCGGCAGTGCGCGCGGTCACGCCGGCGGGGAGCCCGCTGACTTGCAGAGCGACGCTTCCGCCGAAGCCGGCGTTTCGCGTCAAGGTCAGCGCTGGGGTTGCGTTGGAACCCTGCTGCAGCGAGACGGAGGGGGCAGCGAAAGCGAAGTCGAAGGGCGCGACGACGGTGAGCGCGAGCGGGGCGTTGTCCAGATCGGTGCCCGCGTTGATGCTCGCCGCCACGGGGCCGCCGAGGGCCGCATCGGCCGCCGCGCGCAGGACGAGCACGCCGCTCGACAATTCCGGCGGAAGGAGGAACGCGTCGGCCGTGACACCGGCCGACAGCCCGGAGGCGGAGATCGGCAAGGTGAAGGTGCGGAAGGATCCGGTCCGGGTGACCGCGACGACGACGCGCTTGCTGGTTCCAGCCGCCACTGTGACCGAGCCCGGCTCGATGGAAGCGATGTGAACCACGTTTCTCTCGACGGTGACGGTCAGTCCCGCGCTCGCGGTGGTGGAGCCGCTCGTGGCGGTCACCGTCAAAGCAGCCGTCGCCGGTGGCGCGTCCGCTGCAGCGATCAACAAGAGGCTCACGCTCGTTTCACCCTCGGGAACCCGGGTCTCGTCCGCGGCGACACCTGGGGGTAGCCCGGAGATGGTGAGGGTCCTTGGGCCGGCGACTGAGCTCAGGGCCGCGATCTCCAGCGACACCACCGCCGTCTGGCCCTGCCCGATGAACAGCGCGCGCGACAGGACCGAGAGCGAGAGGCCCGGAAGGGTCAGCGCAAACGTGGTGGACGCCGAGGCTGCACTCGAGGTGCCGGTGATGGTGATGGGGACTCCCGAAACGGCCGACCCGCTGCCGTCGCTGTGGAAGTTGAGGAAGCCGAACTCCTCGGTGCCGGGGATGCTGAGAGGATCCACCGTGACACCGGCAGGAAGGCCGGTGACACCGACGCCGATGGTGCCCGCGAAACCGCCAACGCGGGTGACGGTGACGAGCCCGAACGTGCTCCCACCCGGCGTCAAGGTGAGGACGGGTTGACCGAAATCGAGGCTGAAGGGTCCGGACGCCACCACGGTGACGGTGAGCGGAGCGCTGGCGTCGCCGTCGTTCGCCTGCACCGTTCCAACCGTGGTGCCGAGCGGCGCGGCGGGCGAGGCGAAAAGGACCAGCAAGGCAGTGTCGTGAGTGGCATCGAGCAGCACTGCGGTGGAGTCGATGCCAGCGGCGGCGAAGCCAGCGGCGGCGATGGTGACCGGATCCGGATCGTCGATGCGGGTGAGATCGACCTGGATGGTGGCCTGCCCGCCGCGCGGAAGCGTCACCGTGCCGGGTGTGATCGCGATGGCCAGCGGGCGGATGGGCACACGTGCGCGCACCGTCACGTTGATCGAGGCGGTGGCGTCCCCACCGTTGCCCTGGACGGTTCCGGTGGTGGTCGCAGCCGTCGCACCCGCGGCGGCATGGAGGACCAGCGTACCGGTGCTGCTGGAAGGGTCGATCAGCAGCGCGTCGGCGGTGATTCCGGCCGCGTCGAGGCCCGTGAGCGTGACGGCAACCGGCTTCGCGTAGTTGGTGCGCGTGAGGTCGACCTGCACAGTCGCAGTGGCGGTCTGCTCGACAGTGATCGCGCCGGAGCGCAGCGCGAGGCCCAGCGTGCTGGTGATGCCGCCGTCAGCGGGCGGCGCCCCGGACGCGCAACCGACGGCCGGGATGACCAGCACGAACAGCAACCGATTCATCCGGCCGATCCGACTCACGCGCGCTCCGATCAGGGCTCAGCAGTGCCTGGGCGTGTGGAACTAAGAGGAAACAACGAGGTTGTCACGCCCTGATCAGGGAGTGAGACAACCCGCTGCTCATCTCGTCGACCCTGATCAGGGGACGCGCATCAGCGCGCCAGGGCTACGGTCTCCGCGCGGGCCTGGCCTACGCGCAACGCGAAGAGGACCGCCAGGATCTGGAAGATGGCCACCCCGTAAAGGACGGCGGCGAACAGCCCGCGATCCATCAACGGTCCGAAGACGAGCGGGGATATGGACATGCCCACGTCGACTCCGGAGTAGACGAAGCCGTAGATGCGCCCGAAGGAGCCGTGGCCGAACCGGCCCACCGCCGCCTTGCGCACCAGCAGATCGCGCGAAGGATTGGCCGAGCCGGCGGTGAAGCCGAACAGCGCCATCAGCGGCGCCACGGCGAATGGGGGCGCCACCGCGGTGGCGAGCAGGGCCGCCAGCGCCGCGGCCACGACGAGGAGTGCCGCCACTACGCGCTCGTGCGCCTCGTGCCTGGCGGCGAGAAAGCCGCCCAGCGAAATTCCCACCGCGTTGCCCACGAGGTAGGCGCTGAGCGCGGAGGCGGCCGCGGTGAGCGGGAGCCCGTAGACGTTCCTCAGCACCGAGGGGGCGAAGTTCTGCAGCGCGCCGAAGCCTACCAGCGAGGCGAGGAAGAAGAAGAAGCACATCCAGATCGCCGGCACGCGCAGGAAAGCGAGCGGCGACCCGCTGGAGTCCGGAGCCGCGCCGTTCGCAGAGGCCGGGGTTGCGATGCGGCTGCGGAAGAGCACCAACGCAGCGAGAGCAAGGACCGCCACCGCCGCCGCGCAGAGAGCCGCCACACGCCACCCGGCCAGCGACGCGACCCCGGCCATGAAGAGCGGCGCCGCCGCCCACCCGATGCTCCCGGCCACGCCATGCGCGGAGAAGGCGTGTCCCAGCCTGCCCGGCGAGATGGAGTGATTGAGCACGGTGAAGTCGGCGGGGTGGAATACCGCGTTCCCCGCTCCCCCGATCACCGCCGCCGCCAGGAGCCCCGGGTATCCCTGCGCCGCGGCGAGCACCAGTCCCGACAGCGCCAGCAGAGAGAGGCCGGCGAAAAGCGAGCCGCGGGCGCCGTAGCGGTCGACCACGAATCCGGACAGCGCCTGCCCCACCCCCGAGACGATGAAGAAGGCGGCGGAGAGAGCTCCCGCGCGGGTGAAGTTCAGGCCGAAGTCTGCCATCAGCCAGGGGAAGAGCGAAGGGATCACCAGGTGGAAGAAATGCGAGGTGGCGTGGGCGAAGCCCACCAGCGACATGACCCGCGCATCCGCGGCGCGCGACGACGATGCCGAGGCTTCCATCGCCGCACAGTGTAGCGGATCCGGGACGGCCGAGGTTCGCCTCGGGGCGTCGCGCTCCCGCCGCGCGGGTACTGAACGACGGGGGCAGGTTCGAGATCGGAGGGCCGTTCAGCTACTCGATCTTCTTCCGGGTGCAGAAGGAGTGAGGCCGGCGTGGCGCGCGTTGAAGAGCAGCAGGCGGACTTCGAGGGCACCGTTCATCAGCGGCACCTCGCGGTCCGCCGGCATGCCGAAAGCGTCGCGGGGCGTGTCGGCCGGGACCAGCAGGGCGGCGCGCCACTTCGAGTAACGCTCGCGCAGCACGTGGCCCACGTCGCGAAAGAGCACGGCGCTGTGGGCGATGCGCTCGCCGTAGGGAAGGTTGCTGGCGATCAGCCCAGTCGGCGCGGGCGGCGTCGAGGTCAGAAACGAGCCGGTCGAGAACCGGATGTGCTTCTCCACCCGCGCCCGCAGAGCGGTCTCGCGCGCCAGCTTCACGTACGCCTCGCGAATGTCCGCGGCGAAGATCGGTGCGGGCGGCGCCGGCAGCTTCGCGGCGCGCGCCTGATCCTGCACTCTTCGCCAGAGCGTGCGGTCGAAGCCGGCCTGATGCTCGAAGGCGAAGTCGTCCTTGCCGCGATGGATCAGCGGCGCCTTGTGCAGCGCGATGTACGCGCCCTCGATGGCGATGGTTCCCGAGCCGCACATCGGATCGAACAGCGGCTCTTTGCCGTCATAGCCCGCGAGCAGCAGCACCGAGGCCGCGAGCGTCTCTTTGAGCACTGCGGGATGGCCGGTC
The DNA here is from genome assembly GCA_035655715.1 of Myxococcales bacterium. GTDB lineage: Bacteria > Myxococcota > Myxococcia > Myxococcales > 40CM-4-68-19 > 40CM-4-68-19. The sequence continues at coordinate 19,136 of DASRTX010000211.1, forward strand.
ATCCTCCAGCCACGCTTGTGGAGAGCGCGCCCACAACTGTCGAGGCCGAGGGTGCAGATGCCGTTGCGGATGTGAGCGACCAGATTCGCGGGATCGGCCGCGGCCGGATCGAAGCGGAGCGCGGGCTGCGCGTGCACAACCGCCGCCACCAGCGCGTTGCGAACATATTCCTCGCCCAGCTCTCGCGCGCGCGTGTCGGTCAGGATGGGCGAGACGGTGAACGGCTTTCGCGGCAACAGATAGGCGCCCCAATCGATCTCGGCAGCCTTCTCCTC
>DASRTX010000212.1:0-11425 GCA_035655715.1 Myxococcales bacterium
GTAGACCAATAGCCCGCCGGGTCGCACATACCGCTGCACCGCCGCGAGCAGCTTCGACTGCAGCTGGGCCAGCCGATCGACGTCCTCGGGAGTGCGCCGCAGCTTCACCTCCGGGTGCCGCCGCAGCGTGCCCAGCCCGGAACAGGGCGCGTCCAGCAGCACCAGATCGAAGGTGCCCGGCTCGGCGCCGGGGATGGGCAAGAGCGCGTCCGCAGCGCGCGCTTCCAGATTCGACAGCCCCAGCCGTTGCGCCGCCTCCTCGATGGCGCGGGCCTTGCGCGCGTGCAGGTCCACCGCCAGCACCGATCCGCGGGGCGCGAGCTCGGCCAGGTGACAGGCCTTGCCGCCCGGCGCCGCGCAGGCGTCCAGCACGCGGGCGTCCTCCGCGGGCGCCGCGTAGAGCGAGACCAGTTGCGCCGCCTCGTCCTGGGCCTGGAACAGCCCCTGCTCGTGCCCTTCGATGTCGAGCGCGGGCGGCGCTCCCGAGGCGAGGATCAGCGCGTCCGGGCTGTAGCGGCCGGGCAGCGACTCGACTCCCGCCTTGCGCAACGCCTCCTGCGCCTGCGCGACCGTCGCCTTGCGCCGCGCCACCCGCACCGACGCCGGAGCCTGCTGCTGGTTGGCAGCGCAGAGGCGTTCCGTTTCGCCAGCGCCGAGCCAGCGCGACCACCGCTCCACCATCCAGCGCGGATGCGAAGTCAGCGCCGCGACATGACCCACCGGATCCACCTCGCGCGAGGGCGGGGGCGGCGGGGCGCGCGTCTCGGACAGCCGCCGCAAGACCGCGTTCACGAACCCCGACGCGCGCGCCGCCTTCAGCTCCTTGGCCAGCTCGACGGCCTCGTTGACCGCCGCGCGCGCCGGAACTTTCTCATGGTGCAGCAGCTCGAACGCTCCCAGCCGCAGCACCACCCGCACCGGTTCGTCCAACTCATCCAGCGCGCGGTCGCTGTGCGCCGAGAGGGCGCGCTCGAGCTGGAGCTGCCAGCGTAGCGTCCCGTAGGTGAGCTCGGTGGCCAGCGCCACCTCGCGCGGCTCCAGCACGCCCGCCTGCCGCAGGGCCGCGTCGAGCGCCAGATTGGCGAAGGCGCCGCCTTGCGCCACGCGCATCAGCACCTCCGCCGCAATGCGCCGCGCGGGCGTCGCCATGGGCGCCTTCTTATCATCCGCCCGAGGCGGAAACCGGGGTCCTGGACAATTGCCTTGATCCGCAACCGCCGTCCCCGTTAGTCTGTCGCGCATGCGCACCCTTTCCCGGAGCAGGCTTTGGAGGCGCTACGGCCTCCGTCGAACTTCCCGGTGACTTGCTGACGCCGTTCGGCGTCTTCTGCCTCCTCGATCAACAGCAAGGCAACGACTCCTTCCTTTTCGAGGGAGCCCTCGGCCGCTACAGCTACGTGGGCGTCGGCGCCCCCGACGCGCGGCTGACGCTCAGCAGCGGCGACGAGCCGCTGGCCAGGCTGCGCGCGGCCCTCGAGCAGGAGAAGACCGAGCGGGTGGAGGGCCTGCCCCCGTTCTGCGGCGGTTACGTCGGCTATCTCGGCTGGGCCAGCGCGGCCTGGAGCGAACGGCTCCCACAGCGCTTGGGTCCCGACCCGCTCTTTCCCGAGGCGGATCTGCTGCTGGTCCGCGAGTTGGTGGCCTTCGACCACCGGCAGGGCCGCACCTGGGCGGTGGCCAGCGGTCCGGAGGCCCAGGCGCGAGCCCAGGCGCTGGCCGCGCGCGTGCTGCACGGATTCGCGGCCGGCCAGTTTCCCCAGGCGCTGCGCAGCCCGGCCGCGCAGTCGCTGGGCGCGCAGCTCTTCAGCGACCGGCGCAACGGCGCCCGCTTCCTCAAGGGCGAGCTGCCGGAGCCGGTCCCGGTGGGCGGCGGAGAGAAGCAGTTCAAGGCAGCGGTGCGGCGCGCGCTGGAGTACATCCGCGCCGGCGACATCTTCCAGGTGGTGCTCTCCCAGCGCTTCGAGCTGCCCGACTGCGACGGCTTCTCGCTCTATCGCACGCTGCGCGCGGCCAGCCCGGCGCCTTACCACTTCTATCTGCGTCTCGGCGGCCGCGAGCTCTTCGGCGCCTCCCCGGAACTATTGGTGCAGGTGGAGGACGGCAAGATGACGCTGCGGCCCATCGCCGGGACGCGTCGCCGTGGCGCCACGCAGCAGGACGACCTCCGCCTGGAGCAGGAGCTGCGCAACGATCCCAAGGAGCGCGCCGAGCACACCATGCTGGTGGACCTGGGTCGCAACGACGTGGGGCGCGTCGCCCGGGTCGGCTCGGTGCGGGTGGAGCGGCTGATGGAGACCGAGCGCTTCAGCCACGTCATGCACCTGACCAGCGAGGTGAGCGGGCAGCTCAAGCCCGGCCTTGGCGCGGTGGACGCCTTCGCCGCCGCCTTCCCGGCGGGCACGCTGTCCGGCGCGCCGAAGATCCGCGCCATGGAGATCATCGACGAGCTGGAAGGCGTGCAGCGCGGGCCGTACGGCGGCGCGGTGGGCTGGTTCTCGGGCGCCGGCGACGTGCAGCTGGCCATCGCCATCCGCACGCTCTTCCGCAGCCAGCGCCGGCTGTTCGCGCAGGCCGGCGCGGGGATCGTGGCCGACAGCGACCCGGGATTCGAGTGGCGCGAGCTCTTGGCCAAGGTGCGGGCCTCGGTGGGCGCGGCCTACGGCGCCGTGGCGGGGAGGGCTGCATGAGCCGCAAGCCCCGCGTGCTGGTGATCGACAACTACGACTCCTTCACCTTCAACCTGGTGCAGCGGCTCGGGGAGTTGGGCGCCGCGGTGGACGTGCTGCGCAATGACGCGCTCTCCGCCGAGGAGATCCTGGCGCGCAAGCCGGAGCGCCTGGTGCTTTCGCCGGGACCCTGCACGCCCAACGAGGCGGCGTGTGCTTGGAGCTGATCGAGCGCGCCTGCGGCCTCAACGGCCACGATCGGCCCGAGCGCGTGGTGCCCATGCTGGGCGTCTGCCTCGGCCACCAGAGCATCGGGCAGGCTTTCGGCGCCAAGGTGGTGCGCGCCCGCGCGCCGGTGCACGGAAAGGCGGAGGAGATCGTCCACGACGGAAGCGCCCTCTTCCGCGGCGCGCCCCGCCCGCTGCCCGCCGGCCGTTACCATTCACTGGTGGTGGACGCGCGCACCGTGCCCAAGGAGCTGAAGATCAGCGCCCGCACCCGCGACGGCATCGTCATGGCGCTGCGCCATGCGCGGCTGCCGGTGTTCGGCGTGCAGTTCCATCCCGAGTCCATCCTCACTCCCGACGGCCAGACGCTGCTCGGCAACTTCCTCAGGGTCTAGCGATGCCGCTGCGAGAGCACATCCGCCAGGCGGTGGAGGGCGTTCACCTGTCGCGCGAGCAGTCCGCGCAGGCCATGGACGCGATGCTGGAAGGGGCTGCGCCGGTGGCGCAGATGGCGGCGCTGCTGGTGGCGCTGCGGATGAAGGGCGAGACCCCGGACGAGATCGCCGGCGCGGCGCAGGCGCTGCGCTCGCGGGCGGCGCGGGTGGAGGTGTCCACGGACCGGCTGATCGACACCTGCGGCACCGGAGGCGACTCCTCGCATACGTTCAACATCTCCACCGCCGCGGCCTTCGTGGCGGCGGGCGGAGGCGCGCGCGTGGCCAAGCACGGCAACCGCGCCGTCTCCTCCAAGTGCGGCAGCGCCGACGTGCTGACGGCGCTCGGGGTGGAGGTGGAGCTGTCGCCGGCGGCGGTGGCCGCGTGCATCGACGAGTGCGGCATCGGCTTCCTCTTCGCGCCGCGCCACCATGCGGCCATGCGGCACGTGGCGCCGGTGCGCAAGGAGCTTGGGTTGCGCACGTTGTTCAATCTATTGGGGCCATTGGCCAACCCCGCCGGAGCACGCCGCCAGCTCCTGGGCGTCTACGCGGCGCAGCTCGTGCCGGTGCTGGCGCGCACCCTGGCCGAGCTCGGCTGCGACCGCGCCTTCGTGGTGCACGGGCATGGCGGCCTCGACGAGATCTCCACTTCTGGTCCCACCGTGGTCTGCGAGGTGCGCGGGGGAGCGGTGCGGCAGTTCGAGCTCACGCCCGAGGACGTCGGCGTCGCCCGCGCGCCGCTGGAGGGCCTGCGCGGCGGAGATGCGCAGGAGAACGCGGCCAGCCTGCGCGGCGTGCTGCGCGGAGAGCCGGGACCGCGACGCGCGGCGGTGGTGCTCAACGCGGGCGCGGCGCTGGCGGCGGCCGGCGTCTGCGAGACCATTCCCGAGGGAGCGAGGCTGGCCGAGCGCTCCATCGACAGCGGAGCGGCGCTGGATCGGCTGGAGCGCCTGATTCGCGCGTCGCAGGCGCGGAAGGGCGCGCCATGAGCCATCTCGAACGGCTGGTGGCGCAGGCGTTGGCCGACGCGCGCGAGCGCGAGTTGCAGCCGCTGCCCGGCGTTCCGCCGCCGGCGAGGCCGTTTCCGCGCGCCGGGCTCATTGCCGAGGTGAAACGGGCCAGCCCGTCGAAGGGAGCCATCAACCCCGGGCTCGACCCGGTGCGGCTGGCCCAGGCGTACCAGCGGGGAGGCGCGGCGGCCATCTCGGTGCTCACCGATCGCGTGCACTTCGGCGGCTCGCTCGAGGACCTGCGCGCGGTGCGGGCGGCTGTTTCGGTGCCGGTGTTGCGCAAGGACTTCATCGTCGAGGACTTCCAGGTGCGCGAGGCCCGCGCGCACGGCGCGGACGCGATCTTGTTGATCGCGGCGGCGGCGCCGCTCGACACCTTGCGCCGGCTGCGCGCGCTGGCCCGGGAGCTGGGGCTCGCGGTGCTGTTCGAGGTCCACGACGAGAGCGAGCTTGCGGCGGCGCGGGCCTGTGAGCCCGACCTGCTCGGCATCAACGCGCGCGACCTCAAGACGCTGGAAGTGCGCCCCGAGACCTTCGCGCGCCTGGCGCCCCTCGCGCGCGGCATCGCGCCGCTCGTGGCGGAGAGCGGCGTGCGCACGCCGGACGACGCGCGGGGCTACCGCGCAGGAGGCGCCGATCTGCTGCTGGTCGGCGAGGCGCTCTCTTCCGCGGTCGATCCCGAGAGCGCCACGCGCGCGCTGGTGCGGGCATGACGCGGATCAAGCTGTGCGGGGTGCGAACGGCCGCCGACGCGCTGATGTGCATGGAGGAGGGCGCCGACGAGATCGGCGTGGTGTTTGCCGTCCGAAGCCGCCGCCGCGTCACCATCGAGGAGGCCCGCATCATCCGCGACGCGTTGCCGGCGGACGTGCCGCTGGTCGGCGTCTTCCTCGATGCAGAGCTGGTTGAAGTGCTGCGCGTCGCAAAGGCGGTTGGGCTCTCAGCCGCGCAGCTGCACGGCACCTGGCCTGCGCGGCCGGCCCCGCTGCCGCTCTACGCGGCCCTTCAAGTGACCTCCGAGGAGTCGCTGCGGCCGCGGCCCGGCGCTGCGCGCGTGCTGCTCGACGGTCCGGCCGGCGGCTCGGGGAAGAGCTTCCCCTGGTCGCTGGCGGAGAAGGCGCGCGCGCTGCACACGGGCGAGCTGTTCGTGGCGGGCGGGCTCACCGCCGAGAACGTGGCGCAGGCCATCCGGGAGGCGCAGCCCACCGGCGTGGACGTCGCGGGCGGCATCGAAAACGCCGCCGGGTTCAAGGACCGCGCGCGGGTGCGCGCGTTCGTGCGGGCGGCGCGGGAGGCGGACCGATGAAAGAGATGCCGGCGATCTTCTCCGACCCCACGCGCACGCCTCCGGACGCGCGCGGCCGCTTCGGCGCGTATGGCGGGCGATTCGTGCCGGAGACCCTGATCCCCGCCCTCGACGAACTGGAGCAGGCGTGGACGGCAGCGCGCGCCGATGCCGCGTACCGCGAAGAGTTGTCCTCGCTGCTCCAGACCTACGCGGGCCGGCCCACGCCGCTCTTCCGCGCCGACCGGTTGGCGCGGGCGCTCGGGCTCTCCGCCCGCGTCTATCTGAAGAGGGAGGACCTGCTCCACACCGGGGCGCACAAGCTCAACAACACCCTGGGCCAGGCGCTGCTCGCGCGCCGCATGGGCAAGAAGCGCGTCATTGCCGAGACCGGCGCGGGGCAGCACGGCGTCGCAACCGCCACGGTGTGCGCGCTGCTCGGGCTCGAGTGCATCGTCTACATGGGCGCCGAGGACATCCGCAGGCAGAGCCCCAACGTCGCGCGCATGAAGCTCCTGGGTGCCGAGGTGCGCAGCGTGGAGGCGGGCTCGCGGACCTTGAAGGACGCGATGAACGAGGCCATCCGCGACTGGGTGACCAACGTCCGCGGAACCTACTACTGTCTGGGCAGCGCCGCCGGACCGCATCCCTATCCGCTGCTGGTGCGCGAGCTGCAGAAGATCATCGGCGAGGAGATCGCCGAACAGGTGGTGCGCGTCGAGGGGCGCCTGCCCGACGCGGTGATTGCCTGCGTGGGGGGCGGCTCCAACGCCATCGGCGCGCTGCATCGCTTCGTGCGCGAGCCCTCGGTGGCGCTCTACGGGGTGGAGGCGGCGGGGCACGGGCTGGCCAGCGGCAAGCACGGTGCGTCGCTGGCCAAGGGCCGGCCCGGCGTGCTGCACGGGTCGCGCTCGTACGTCCTGCAGACCGAGGACGGGCAGATCGCTGAGGCGCATTCGATCAGCGCGGGGCTCGATTATCCCGGCGTGGGACCGGAGCTGTCGCACCTGCGCGACCAGGGGCGCCTGACCGCGCTCTCCGCCACCGACGACGAGGCGCTGCAGGCGTTCAAGACGCTGGCGCGCAGCGAAGGGATCCTCTGCGCGCTCGAGTCGGCGCACGCGGTGGCGGCGCTGCCGCTCGTTCGCGGCGAGCTCCTGGTGGTGAACCTTTCCGGCCGCGGCGACAAGGATCTGATGACCATCGTGGAGCACCTCACATGACCCGGCTCTCGGATGCCTTCGCGGCCGCGCGTGCGCAGGGCCGCACCGCGCTGGTCTGCTACGTCATGGGCGGTGACGGCGATACCGCCGCGCTGCTGCGCGCCGTCGACGATGCGGGTGCCGACGTGATCGAGCTGGGATTGCCCTTCTCCGATCCCATCGCCGACGGGCCGGTGCTGCAGGCGGCCGCCACCCGCGCCATCGCGGCGCACGCCACGTTGCGCGATCTGCTGGCAACCGCGGGCAAGCTCCGGCTGCGCGCACCCATGGTGGCGATGGGGTACATGAATCCGATCGAAACCATGGGCTCGCGCGCTTTCGCCCGCGCGCTGCGCGAGGCCGGCCTCTGCGGCGCCATCGTGCCGGACCTGCCGCTGGAGGAGGCGGAGCCGGTGCGCGCCGACCTGGCCGCGGAGGGCCTCGATCTCGTCCCGCTGGTCGCGCCCACCACGCCGCCGGAACGTGCCGCGCAGATCGCGAAGACAGCGCGCGGATTCGTCTACTACGTCAGCGTGACCGGCGTCACCGGCGCCCGCGCGGCGCTGCCTGAGGATCTGGAGCGCCGCCTCGCGGAGCTGCGCGCGATCTCGCAGGCGCCGGTGGCGGTGGGGTTCGGCATCTCCAAGCCCGAGCACGCCGCCGCGTTGAAGGGAAAGGTGGACGGCGTGGTGGTGGGAACCGCGCTGGTGGCGCTGCATCACGAGCGCGGCGTGCAGGCGGCGGCCGATCTGGTCCGGGCGCTTCGCGCCGCCCTCTGACCCGCCCCGACGCCCGCCCGGACGTCTGCGGCACGACCGGGCATGCGCGACCTCCTTGACCCCGGTGCGACCGCGTCCTAACTCACGCGGATGTCCGATCCGGGCGATCCCGCTGCCCTGCGGGCGGCGGCGAATGGCCGCCGCGACGGACTTCCGGCGACCTCCAGCGAAGAGCGGCTGCGCGTGGCGTTGGCGGCGGCCCGGATGGGGACCTATGAGTGGATCGCCGCCAGCGAGCGGATCATCTGGTCCGACGAGACCGCGCGCTTGCACGGCATCGACCCGCGCGAGTTCCGCGGAAGTCTCGAGCATGCGCGCGCGCTCACCCATCCCGACGATCTGGACCGCGTCGCCGCCCGGATGGCGGACGCCTTCGCCCACGGCAAGGACTTCGAGGTCGAATACCGGGCCGTCCATCCAGGCGACCAGAGCATCCACTGGCTTTCCGCGTACGGCCGGGCGCTGCGCGATCCGGGCGGCGTCATCGTGCGGATCATCGGCGCCGTCCGCGACATCGACCGGGAGAAGCGTGGCGAGGTGGAGCTGCGGGCGTCGGTGGACACCGCGCGCACGCTCAACGAGCTGGGGCAGCTGATCGCCGCAGAGCTCGATCTGGAGAAGCTGGTCCAGTCGGTGACCGACGCATCGACGCGGCTGGTGCGCGCCCAGTTCGGCGCCTTCTTCTACAACCTGATCAACGAAAAGGGTGAGTCGTACACGCTCTACACGCTCTCGGGGGTGCCGCGGGAAGCGTTCAGCAAATTTCCCATGCCGCGGAACACCGACGTGTTCCGGCCCACCTTCGAAGGCACGGGCGTGGTGCGCAGCGACGACATCACCCGCGATCCGCGGTACGGCCACAGCGCTCCGCACTACGGCATGCCCCGCGGCCACCTTCCGGTGGTGAGCTACCTGGCGGTGCCGGTGGTCTCGCGCAGCGGCGAGGTGTTGGGCGGGCTGTTCTTCGGCCATCCACAGCCGGGCAACTTCACCGCCCGCGACGAGGAGCTGGTCAAGGGGCTGGCAGCGCACGCGGCGGTCGCGATCGACAATGCCCGCCTGTTCCAGCGCGCGCAGGAGGCCGTTCAGCTGCGCGACGAGTTCCTCTCCATCGCCTCGCACGAGCTGAAGACGCCGCTCACGCCGCTGCACGTGCAGATCCAGCAGCTGCGCCGGCACGTGGAGAAGGGGACCCTTGCAGAGGTCGAACCGGATCGGCTGCGCCAGCTGATCATGGGCGCCGAGCGACAGATGCTACGGCTCACCAGCCTGGTGGAGCACCTGCTCGACGTCGCGCGCATCAACACCGGCAAGTTCCGGCTCGAGCGCGAGCGGGTGGACCTGGTCGCGCTGGTGAAGGAAGCGCTCGACCGCTACGCGCCGCAGCTCGCCGAGGCGGGCTGCGCGGTGGAAGTTCACGCTCCTCCGGCAATCCAGGGAAGCTGGGACGCTCTGCGGGTCGAGCAGTGCTTCATCAACATCGTGACCAACGCCGCCAAGTACGCTCCCGGGAAAGCCATCTCGGTGACGCTCAGCGAGGAAGGCGGCATGGCAATCGTGGAAGTGAAGGATGGAGGACCGGGCATCCAGCAGGACGATCTCAAGCGCATCTTCAAGCGCTACGAGCGGGTCGGAACCGAGACGCGCGTGGCGGGCCTGGGCCTCGGGCTCTTCATCAGCCGCCAGATCGTCGAGGCCCACGGCGGCAGCATCGTGGCCGAGAGCGCGCCGGGGCAGGGCGCCACCTTCACCATCCGGCTACCTTCCGCGTAGGCGCGGTGCGCGGCCGAGGAGCTTTCGCAGCACCTTGCGGGCGAAGACGGCGGTCAGCGCCGGCGTCTCCCTGCTCAGCAGCGCGGGGCGGGGCGGTGCCGGAGAGTCCAGCAACTCCAGCACGGTGTCGGCCGATCGCTGCCACGTCCGCGATGCTGCCGCCAGCCGGGCGGCGTCGCGCGCCTTCTGGTTGGTGCCGGGGTCGCAGAGCGCGACCAACGCGTCGGCCAGGGCGGCGTGGTCGCCGGTGGGGGCCGTTCGCGCCCAGCCCTGCTGCTCGCCCTCCGAGGCCAGCACGTCACCCGCGGTGCACGCGGCGGGAAGCGCCGCCCACAGGCAATCGAGCAGCCGCGTGCGAAACGCCAGCTCCGCCTCCAGCGACGGTTTGTGCGCGGACACCGCCACGTCCGCGTCCAAAAGCCACGCCCCGCGCTCTTCGTAGGGCACCCAACGATCGACGAAGTGCACCCCCGCGCCGGCGACGGCTCGCGCCTCGTCCGCCGCGGCGCGCATGGGCGGCGCCGCTGTTCCGGGCCGCTGTCCGGCCAACAATGCGAGCTTCAGCCCGGGGATCCGCTGGCGCGAAAGCGTCGCCGCGCGCACCGCGAGCGCCGGGTCCATCCAGTCCCAAAGCCCGCCCGCCCACAGCGCCACGTGGTCGCCGGGGGCTGCTCCAATGGCCGCGCGCAAGGGCGATCCGTCGCGGAGCGGCGGCGTCTCCGGCAGCCCGAACGGGACCACCGCGAGCAGGCGCGATGCCTGCGGGTCCTCCGCCAGGGCCCGCGGGGTGAGGCGCCCGCAGGCCCCCAGCCAGCCCAGCCAGAGCGCGCGCTGCGGCCGCGAGGCGCAGAGCACGTGATCGGCGCGGCGGATCAGGTAGTGCAGGCGGCGCCGCACGTAACCGACCTGCACCACCTGCTCGGGCGTGGGGCTCGGGCCCATGTGCGCCAGCTGCTCGAGCTGCACCGGATCGTAGAGATCGAGCAGCAGCCGCCCGCGGAAGCGCAACAGCTGCGGCAAGGGAAAGCCGAACCCCTGCGTGATGAACGCTTCCGCCCCCCGCAGCGCGGTTCCCAGATCCCTGGAGGCGCGAAAGGTTTCGCCTGCGAGCTCGTGCGCGCCCTCCGCCACCAGCGTGACCTCATGGTGCTCCGCCAGCCTGCGCGACAGCTCGACAGCGCGGATACCGGGGCCGGCCATGCGCAGGCCGACCACGTCCTGGCAGTGGTAGGCGATCCTCACCGCGTGAGCCACTCCAAGGCTTCGAGGTACCCGGCCGTGCCCTTCCCCATCACGCGGTGCGCGCAGACCTCTTCCAGCACGCTCACCCTCCGCCACGGCTCGCGCTTGGTGATGTCGCTGAGGTGCACCTCGACTACCCGCAGCTTGCAGCCCACGATGGCGTCGCGGAGCGCGTAGGAAGTGTGCGTGAACGCGCCGGGGTTGAAGATGACGCCGTGGGCCCAGCGGCGCGACTGGTGCAACTCGTCGATCAGCGCGCCCTCGTGGTTGGACTGGAACGCCTGCACGGTGTGGCCCAGCTCGTTGGCGCGCTTCTGCACCAGCTGCTCCAGCTGCGGCAGCGTGGTCGAGCCATAGATCTCCGGCTCGCGCTCGCCGAGCAGGTTGAGGTTGGGTCCGTTGAGGAGAAGGATGTTCATTCAGGACCTCGCAAAGCGCGGCAGCATACCGCGCCTCAAGCGAGCGCGGCCGCGAGGGCGCCGGCGCATTCTCCCCGCGTCACCTCGCGCAGCGTGGGCGCGCCGATGCGCTCCAGCACGACGAAGCGCACCGTGCCGCCGCGCGCCTTCTTGTCCCGCGACATGGCCTGCAGGGCGGCCTCGCGCTGGTCGGCGTCGAGGGTGCGCTCCGCCTCGACGTGCAGGCGCGCCACCAGCGCCTCGGCGCGGGCCCGGTCGGGCATGGTCTCGGAGAGCGCCAGCATCCCGCGCAGCCCCAGCGCCACCGCCTCGCCGTGGGCGAAGCGCTCGTAGCCGGTGGCGGCTTCCAGCGCGTGGCCCACGGTGTGGCCCAGGTTGAGGAATG
>DASRTX010000213.1:0-16120 GCA_035655715.1 Myxococcales bacterium
GTCGTCGGCCGCCGCCTTGGCCTCGGCGAGGCAGAGGAGCAGCAGCATGAGGAAGAGGCCGAGCAGCGTATCTTCCTTGGCCACCCGCTGGTAGCCGATGAGCGTCACCGAGACGGCGGCGAGGGCGCCGGCGAAGAGCCCGGCGGAGCGGCCGAAGAGGCGCTTTCCCAGCTGCGCGACCACCGCGATGGAGAGGCCGCCGGCGAGCGCGTTGGGGAGCCGGGTCATGGTCTCCGGCGCCCAGCCCAGCTTGGAGCCGATGGCGATGGAGGCGGCGATCAGCCACTTCATCAGCATCGGGTGCTCGACGTCGTCGCCGGAGAAGATCCCCTGGAGGTACCGGTTGGCGGCCAGCCACTTGTGGACTTCGTCGTCGCCGAAGCCCTCGGCGGACAGCGCATGCAGCCGCAGCCAGAGACCGAAGGCCACCAGGGCGGCGAGCGCCAGCGCGGCCGCCGCTCCCCAGGGCGCGGTGCGGCCGCGCAGTTGTTCGGGCGAAAACTCCATGGAACCGCCGCCTTCTACCCGCGAACGCGGCGAAAAGCCAAGGATTGGCGCATGGCGGGCGAGCCGTTAAGCTGCCGCCTCAACGTGGTCTGCACTTCGCGCACCTTCCTGGCACTCTGCGTGCTCCTCATTTCCGCAGGGACCGCCGGCGAGGAACCGCGGCCACCGGTGAGCACTCCCATCGACGTCCATTCCTTCCGCGTCCTGGAGAGCTACTCAGGGCCCGTCAGCTACTACAAGCTGGTGGAGGATCCGCAGATGCCCTTCATCCGGGCGGTCTACCGGCCGCCGCTGGAGACGGTGACGCTGGGCGCGGAGGTGCCCGACAACCTGCACCAGGGCACCAGGCGTGTGCGCTGGAAGTGGCGGGCGCAGGTCCTGCCCAAGGGCGGCGACGAGTGCAAGGAAGGGTTCGGCGACTCGGCCGCGGTGGTCTACGTCTCCTGGAAGCGCGGACTCAAGTGGTACTCGATCAAGTACGTGTGGAGCGCGGTGGGCGAAAAGGGCCGCGTCTGCGACCAGAAGCGGAACCTCTTCGTCGTGCAGGACACCGTCATCCTCGAGACCGGCGGGCCGCTGGGGCAGTGGAAGGACGAGGAGATCGATCCCTCCGCAGAGTTCCGCGCCCACTTCGAGGGCGGCAACGCCAACGCCGACGTGCCCGACTTCCTCGGACTGGGGATCATGAGCGACGGCGACCAGACGAAGTCCATCTCCGCCGCCGACTACGCGGCCTTCACGCTGGTGCGGTGAGGTTCAGCCGGCGTCGGGCTCGGCTACCGCTCCGGGCGCCACGTCCGGCAGCGTGGGCTTGGGCAGGTGCAGCAGGCTCTTCTTGCCGAAGAGCGTTTCGCCCTCCATCACCAACACGAGCACGCCACCCATGAAGCCGGGGACCACCTGCGTCAGGTGATAGAGGAAGATGAAGGCCAGCGCCGTCTCCTTGGGGATGCCGAAGGCGATCAGCGCCAGCGTACCGCCGGCCTCGAACGAGCCGGCGTTTCCCGGCGACGGCACGGTGGTCGCCACGTTGAAGGCAGTGAGGGCGGCGAAGGCCTGCATCGGGCTCAGGTTGAGCCCCAACGCGTGCCCCGCCACCATGATCACGAAGGTCTCCCAGAGCCAGGGGAGCGGCGCGATCACCGTCTCCACCAGGAGGAGGCGCTTCCAGTGGTTGGAGGCGAAGCCGTCGCGCAGGTTGGTGAGCCACCTGGGGCCCCGGCGCAGGATGCCGCTGGCCATCAGCGCCAGCAGGATGCCCACGGTGATCACCAGTCCGCCCATCAGCATCAGCGCGCGGAAGAGCCAGGCGGGAGGCGAGCCCAGCAGGCAGAGGACGGGGAAAGCAGCCACCCAGCCCCACTTGTCGCTCCAGAAGTCGACGATCTCGGTGCCCAGCAGCTTGGCGCGCGAGATGCCGGTGCGCTTGCCCAGGTACTGCACCCGGAGCAGGTCGCCGCCGCGCGCCGGCAAGAGCACGTTGAAGGTGAACCCCACCATCATCGCGCGGTAGGCCTGGCCGTAGCTCAGGTTGAGCAGCGGCTTCATCACCACGCACCAGCGCAGGGCCTGCAGCGCCATCAGCACCAGGCCGCCCAGCGCAGCAAAGAAGAGCGGCTGGTCGGAGATGCCGTGCAGCGAAGCGATCAGCTCCCGCTGCGAGATGCCCAGGTAGAACACCACTGCCGCCGCGGCCATGAGCCCCGCACAAAGCCCCAGGGCGGTCCGCAGCCAGAGCCGATCCGTCACAAGAGGCCCGTCATCTCGGCGACGCGGCGGAGCGTGACCGGAGCCTCCACCTCCGAACGGCAGGCGTCGAAGCAGGATCCGCAGTTGGGCCCCTGGTAGCTGCCGGGCAGGAACTCCGAGTAGTGCGAGATGGGCGGGAGCTCCGCGCAGGGCTGCACCATGCCCTTGGGGGTGACGTGGATCATCACCTTTCCGGCGCGGCAACCCTTGATCTCGCGCTCCTCGTAGAAGCGGGGCAGCGTCTCGAAGAAGTAGTCCGAGGTCATGATGTTCCCGAGCTCGCGCTTGAGCTGCACCAGCCGGGCGCAGACCATCTTGAACTCGGCCATCTTCTCCCGGGAGACGAAGTGCTTCTGGTTGCCGTTCTTCAGGTCGTTGTAGCCGGAGAAGGCGATGTTGATGCCCCACTTGTGCGCGAGGCGGACCAGCGGCTCCGCGTCGTGCATGTTGTCGACCATCAGCATGGAAGCGAAGGTGAAGACGTTGTAGCCCTCGGCCACCATCTTCGGGATGGTGCTCTCCAGCCTCTCGAAGAGCCCTGGGAGGCCGCGCTCCTTGTCCTGGCGGGCGTCGGGGTAGTTCATCGAGATGTTGATCTGGTTCACCCCGGCGGCGCAGAGCTCCCTGATCTTGGCCTCGGTGAGGAACCCGCCGTGGGTGAGCACGGTGATGTAGCGGAAGCCGGGCAAATCCTTGATCTGCTTGACCAGCGGCACCAGGTCGCGGCGCAGCATCGGCTCGCCGCCGGTGAAGACCACCACCAGGGGGTCGAAGCGGCGGACCACGTCGGTGAAGTCCGTCATCTCGTCGCGATCGCTGATTTTCCAGTAGTCGCAGAAGTCGCAGCGGGCGTTGCAGCGCTTGGTGACTTCGATGGAGACGGAGACCGGGCGCTTGTTGAAGGTCACGTCCAGGAACTTCCCCGCTGCGCGCAACTTCTCCAGCGGGCTCAAAGCGATCTTCATTCATGGACCCCTGAAAGCGCGCACGGATAGCATCTGACGACGGTTCTGGCAACGTGCCGCAGTGCGCTGCGCGGCGGGCAGGAGACTGCTCTCAAGCCCGTCCGGACACAACAAAACGGAACTTTGCCAGCACCAGCTCCGCTGCCCGCCGGCCCGGGGCGGGCAGGGCGGCGTCGCGGGCCGATTCCTGGAGGCGCCGCGCCTGATCCGCGGGCAGTGTCCTTCCTTCCCACACCTTGCTGGCGGCCTCCTCGGCGAGCAGGCGCAGGAACGACTCCTCGCCCCGGACGCCGGCCAGCGCTTCCGCCGCGCCCAGCAGGCGGTCCACCGCCTCCGGACGGTCCTCGAAGAGTGACTGGATGCGGGAGGCGAGCGGGCCGGCTGCCACCTGCGCCTGCGGAGGTGGGGGCAGGTCGGACGAAGGCAGCGCCGGCGCTGCCCACTCGAAGGCATCGTCTCGCCACCGGTCCTCGCGGGGCACGCGAGCTCCGCGGGCATCGAACGCCAGGTCCTTGCGCGGCGGCGCAACCAGCGGCGTTTTCCGCGTCGGGTCGAGATTCGTCGTCTGCTCAACCTTCGGCCTGGGCGCAGGTCTCGCGGCGTGGGGCCCCTGCGCCGCCAGCGGCTCCATCGCTTTCGGCGGCAAGACCGTGGGCGGCGGTGGTGCGGCCGCCTGGCGGAACGGTGAGCGCCGGATCGGTGGCGCCAACGTTTTTCCGGGCGGCGCGGGGGTCACGGGCCCCTCGGGCATCTGCCGGCCGCGGGCAAGGGGGGGCGGCGGGGAAGGCTTCTTCAGCGTCGCGGGGCTTACGGCGGCATCGGCGGACTCGATCCCGGCCGAGCCTTCCTCGGCTTCCTTGACCAGGGATCCGAAGGCATCGGGCAGGTTGGGCGGCCAAGCGGGAACCAGTCCCATCCGCTTCGCCGCCGCCGGCGCGCGGCGATAGGCAGTGCACGTCTGGGCCAGGAGCCGCTTCCAGCCGGTCCGATGACCCTCCGGCAACTCGCCCAGGCCCAGCGCGAAGAGGCCTGCGAGGGCCCCGGCGTGTAACTCCGGCATGCCCTGCAACAGCTCCTTGACGCGGGCCTGGCCCACGGCCGACGCCGCCGACTGCACGGCCCGGGCGAAGGCACCGGCCATCAGGCTGATGGTGGCGATCTCGCCGCCGAGCTGCAGCGCCGCGGGCAGGCCGCTCTCCACCAGCTTGCGCGCGTCGCCGCCGAGTCGCGGGTCGGTGAGCAGATCGCCGGCGCCCACGAAGAGGTGGCCCACGTAAGGCGGATCGATACCCGCTTCCAGGAGGCACCGCGTCGCCGCCAGCCGCGAGCTCTTGGGAAGGCGCAGATCGCAGGCCACCTCCAGCAAGACCGCCCCGGCATCGGCGTGCGAGGCGAGCTCCACCTGCTCGCCGCCGGAAGCCGACAGGGCATTGGCGAGCGCCGACACGGCGGCGTTCTCGCGATGGCGCAGCTCGCGCAGGTAGTCGTCGAGAGTGCGCCACTCCCCCGCGCGGTCCTGGCGCAGCGTCGCCAGCACGCTCATGGCCGGCGCGGTCTCCCCATGGTGGCGAGCGTGCTGCGGGAGAAGACCCAGAGGTGGGCGAGGAACAGCACGCCCCACCCGAGGGCCACCCAGTGCACCCAGAACCGGTCCGGGCTCAGCCGCCGGTTCACCAGCGCGCAGGCGAGCAGCCCGAAGATCATCGCGAAGGCGTGGGCGGTGAGCAGGACGCGGTGGCGCTCGCGGATCAGGAACCCCTTGCCGGGCATTCGCGATCTCTACCGCGAAAAGGAGAGCACCGTCTGCCCCCGGCCCAGGTGCTCGGCGAGCGCGTGGAAGAGCAGGACGCCGATCAGCGCCGGCGCCGCCCTCTTGCCGCGCAGGTGCGGGCGCAGCTTGTCGAGGAGCGCCAGCGCCGCGACCGCCTCGAGCGCGAAGGGCAGGTAGCCGAGGTATCCCGGCAGCGGCATCTCGAACAGCTTGGGTCGCTCGAAGAATGGGATGGTGTACGACCAGCCGCGGGCGCACCGCCAGTTGAGCGATTCCCAGACCAGGCCCAGGGGAAGGCCCAGCGCCATGACCCGCAGCCGCACCCGCACGCCCGCGAGCGCCTCGCAGATGGGCCAGAGGAAGATGAAGGCCAGCGGAAAGGCGAAGCGCGGGAACGCGAGCGCAAGCGCCAGGGCTGCGAGGCCGGCCAGCAGCTTGATGCGGCGAGCTTCGATGGCGGCGACCCACTGGGGGCCAGGCGGAAGCTGCGCGAGCCCCAGCCGCACCGCCGGCAACACCGTCGCGAAGGAAGCGGCTGCGAAGAGGCCGCCTGCCCACGGGCTCGGTGAGACGCCCGCGTACCACCAGTTGTGCAGGCGCAGGTTCACCAGCTCGAAGACGTCCCAGAAGACGACGCTGGCAACGGCCGCGGCTACCCAGTCCGCAGGCGACCGCAGCGGAGACAGGCCGCGGCGCCATCGGGCGAGGCCGTCCAGCGCGACCAGCACTCCCGCCCAGGCGATCGGAAAGCGCAGCAGGTCCACCTGGCTGCTGAGCCGCGACAAGAGGAGCGTCGCGACCACCCACACGATGCCCACGGCGAATCCGGCCACGCGGCGACGTTACCGGAAAGGCGCACCTGGCGCAGGCCCGAAGCGCGGGCGCCGGGCCCCCCACGAGAGGCCCGGCGCCCTGCAATCGCGGCCCGCACCCGGAGTGGCAGGCCGCGGCCCCGCACTGCTGCACGCCGCCGTCAGCTGCGGCGTGCCAGGACCGTCTCGCGACGGCCTACTTGGGGTTCGGATTGTCGGTCGTCCCGTTGCCCGTGTTCGACTTCGAGTTCATCTGGTCGGTGCCGGTGCCGGCGCTGTTGTTCGTGCCGCTGCTCCCGATGCTGTCCGACTTCGAGGCGCTGCCGCTGGTGGAGGCGCCGCTCTTGGAGTGGTGGCCGCTCTTCTTCGCCTTGCCCATCACCTCGATCTTGTCGGCGCGGTTGGAGGCCGGATCGAAGCTGGCGCGGATCTGCGTGCCTTCACGGATGGCGGAGATGCCGGCCGCCACGGGCTGGCCGCGGCGCAGCACCTGGGTCTGCGAGTCGACGGTGAGCGTGACGCCGCCGGCGTCCTGGTCGAGCGTGATGCTGTTCTGGTCCACCTTCTCAACCGCGCCGGTCACGGTGCGCAGGCTGGCGTTGTCATTGGACGCCGAGGCGGAGCTCCTGTCGGAGGTCGAGCCCGAGGAGCTGCCGATTCCGGAGGAGCTGCCCATGCCCGAGGAGCTGCCCGTGCTGCCGGAGTTGCCGCTCTGGCCGTAAGTCGACCCGGAGGAGCCGCTGCTGCCGCTCTGACCGGAGGTGGATCCCGAGGTCGAGCCGCTGTTGCCCATGCTGCCCGAGGAGCTGCCCGTGCTGCCGGAGTTGCCGCTCTGGCCGTACGTCGAGCCGGAGGAGCCGGTGTTTCCGGTCTGCCCATAGGTCGAACCGGAGGACGAGCCGGTGTTGCCGCTCTGTCCATACGTGGAACCCGACGTCGAGCCGGTGCTTCCGCTCGCGCTGCCGGAGCTGCCGCTGCTGTCGCTCGGCGTCGAGGCCGAGCTGCCGCTCGAGCCCTGTCCCTGCGTCGACGCAGTGGCAGAGGTGCCGGAGGACTGGCCGCCCATCGAGCCCTGGGCAGAGCCTTGAGCGTTGGTGTCGCTGCCGGTGTTGTTGGTCGCGCTCGCGCCATTGGACGGCGTGGTGGTGCCGCTGGCGTTGGCCTGCGTGCCGGCCGTCGAGGTATCGCCGGAGACGGTGCCCGACTGCGTGGTGCCGGTGGTGCCGCTATCGTTCGAGGCCGTGCGCGTGTTCTTGCTGCTGCTGCTGCAGCCGAAGATCAACGCCGCCGCGAGCGTCAGTCCATATGCGTACTTCATTGTGCCTCCTCAAGGGGTTTCGCGGCGCTTCCATTGTGGGGGGGCGCCGCACGACGCGCCGGGAAGTCCCCGGCTGCTAGGCAGAGGTAGGCATCGTGCAGGCGGCACGGAAGCTTCACGGCCGCCCGGCGTGTCGCGTGGCGGACGTGCTAGAAGGCGGTGTGCTCGCCCGCTGCCCGAGCTGCCGAAATACGTTCAGCACGGACCGTTCCGGACGCCAGAATTGTCCGGTCTGCGGCAAGGAACTGGTGGTGCCCGAGGCGACAGCAGCCGCCGCTCCCCAGCCTGACATGGGTCCTGCCGGCACTCCTTGGGAGCGACGCGGCGAGCTCGGCTTTCTCGCCGGATGGGGTCAGACGATGCAGCTCGCCCTCTTCGAGCCGGGCAAGCTCTTCGCCTCGGCACGCCTCGACCGCGGCCCGGCCCAACTCGGCTTCGCCGTGCTCACCATCTCCGTCTTCTCCAGCATCGGCCAGATCTTCGAGCAGCTGATGCGGACGCGCCTCGAGGGGTTCTACGAGCAGCTGGCGACGCGCTTCAAGGTGCCGCCGCAGCTCCTGGAGGCAGGAAAGCTCTCCTCGCCCGGCTGGTTCGTGGCGCTGCTGCTGGTGACGCCGCTGTTCGTGCTGGCGTTCACGTACGTCAACGCCGCGGTCACGCACTTCTTCGCCCTCATCTTCGGCCAGGCCAAGCGCGGCTTCGCGGCCACCTTTGCCGCCTGCGCCTACGCTTCGGCTCCGCTGGTCCTCCTGGCCGTGCCGGGCTGCGGGTTCATCGTCGGCGTCCTCTGGGTGGTGGTGCTCACCGGCATCGGCCTCAAGGAGACGCACCGGATCTCCGCCGGAGGCGCCGCGGGCGTCACGCTCGCGCCGTATCTGCTCTTCTGCTGCCTGGGCGTCTTCGCCAGCGTACTCGCGGCCATGCGCGTCGCCAGGATGATGGGGCCGCAATGATCGCCCGCGCCGGCCCGCCTGGCGTGCACGCGCGCGTGCTCGCCGCCATCGGCGCGGCCCTGTTGGGCGCGGCCGCCGTGCTGCCGCTGGACGCGCCGGCGCTTTCCCTCTTCGCCTGCCCACTGCGCGAGGCGACCGGGATTCCCTGCCTCGCCTGCGGCTCCAGCCACGCGTTCTGGTTCGCGGTGCGGGGCCGCCTCGATGACGCGTTCCTCGCCAGCCCCGCCGGCACGCTGCTGGCGGCCGCGTGCGCCACCCACGCGCTCTGGACCGCGCTGCGCCTGCTCGGCGTGCCTTGGGCGCTGGTCGTCGAGCCGACGCCGCGCCTGCGGCGCGCTCTGCTGCTCACGCTGGCGGCAAGTTGGGCGTTCGTGGCGCTGCGGGCTGCCGCATGACCTGGCTGTGGGCGCTGTGCGGATACCTGTGCGGCTCGATTCCCTTCGGGCTCTTGATCGCCCGCGCCGCCACCGGCAAGGACGTGCGCACCGTCGGCTCCGGCAACATCGGGGCCACCAACGTGGCCCGGGCCGCGGGCCGCGCCGCCGCCGTGGTCACGCTCGCGCTGGACGCGCTGAAGGGATTCGTTCCCGTGCTGATCGCCTCCCGCTCGAACGGCGCCGAAGTGCCGCTCGCTCCCGTCGCCGCTGCAGCAGCCGTGATCGGCCACTGCTTCCCGATCTGGCTTCGCTTCCGCGGTGGCAAGGGAGTGGCCACGGGCCTGGGCGTCTCGCTGGCGCTGGCGCCCTGGGCAGCGCTGGCGGGCGCCGCCACCTGGGTCGTGCTCTACAAGCTGTTCCGCATCTCCAGCGTGGGTTCGCTGGCAGGAGTCCTGGTCGCCGTCGGCGTCGCCGTGCTGACGGCCGGGCGCTCCGCCGTCTACGGCCTGCTCGCGGTGGCCGCGATCATCCTGCTCCGTCACCAGTCGAACATCCGCAGGCTGTTCCGGCGTCAAGAGAGCTGACGACCACACGAGCCCTGAAGTGGATGTGCCTTCCCCCTGTGGCGCACAAACCCCACCGTCTCTCCAACGACGACAACGACACAGGAGAGACGAGAATGGCGACATTGGATCGGAGCTATGGAACGACCGGCATACGCGCGGAACCGGACCTGCGCCTCCAGCGCGACATGCACCTCGACTGGAGCGCGCTGATCGGCGGCAATTTGATCGGCTGGGGCGTGATGCTCCTGCTGTCGATGCTGGCGATGGTGGTCGGCCTCGCGGCCATCGATCCCTTCGCGGCTCGCCCGGCCGCCTCCAACGCGGGCGCGGCCATCTGGGGCGCGGCCAGCGCGGTGGTGGCCTCGTTCGTCGGCGCCTTCGCGGTGGTGCGGATGGCGGGTGACCGGCGCCGGGCGACGAGCCTGTCGCACGGCATCGTTTCCTGGGGCATGTCGATGCTCCTGGCCGGGCTGATCGCGCTCTTCGCCTCCGGCGTGGCGGCGTTCTCGCGCACGCCGGCAAACAACACCACCGTCCATCGCGGAACGCGCGGTTCCACCGCGGCGCTGATTGAGACCACCGGCAACGGCGGGCTGGTTGCCCTCATCTCCACCGGCGGGGCCCTGCTCGCGCTCGGCGGCGCGCTGCTCGGCGCACTGGCGGCGGCCAGCCGCGAAGCCGGCGTGCCCTTCGCCCAGGAATTCCGCATCCGCCGCCGGCCGATGAACGGCCATCACCGCGACGGGCTGATCACGTCCGAGACGGACGTGGCTCGGGACGAGACCACCATCCTCCCGCCGACGAACTGATCACCCCAGCTCCTCGTTGAAGCCCTTCTGGAAGAGGTCCGCGATCGCGTCCGCGCACGCGCGGGCCTCTTCGCCTTCAGTCTTCACGGTGATGGTGGTGCCCATGGCCGCGGCCAGCATCAAGACGCCCATGATGCTCTTGCCGTTCACCGGCTGCCCGTCCTTGACCAGGGTCACTTCGCAGGGGAACCGGTTGGCGGTCTGGACGATGAGGGCTGCCGGACGCGCGTGCAGGCCCATCTTGTTGCGCACCGTGCAGTCCTTTTCGATGGTCTCGTCCGCCATGGGTCCCTCGAAGAGCTAGAAGAAGCGCGCGCCGAGCGCAAGCCCGAGGAGCAGGGCGGTGTACACAGCGCGGGTGGCGCCCAGCCGTGGCAACGAGGCCCAGGCGGCCACCACCACCAAAGCGACGAGGACCGCGTGAAAGGGGCGCTCGACGAGGCCGGCCGCCAGGATGCCGCGGGCGGCGAGCGCGCCAGCCATCGCCGCGGCGCAGGCCTTGAGCATGGGCGTGCCGCGGGAGAGGTGCGCGCGGGCCACCGCCTCGACCACTCCTTCGGCGCGCGCATAACCCGCCGCGAACAGCCAGACGCGGACGGTGATGTGCACCGAGTTGTAGAGGGCGAGAAAGACCACGATGCACCACAGGCCGAGCAGCGGCGCGGTGGCCGCTGCCGCCAGCGCCGCCGCGGGCCGCAGCGCCAGCCAGAAGAAGCCGTCGCCCAGCGCGGCGAAGGGCGGGCCCAGCGCCCTCTTGAAGCTGGAGACGCTCTCCGCGGGCGCCTCGCCGTTGGCGACGCGCTCTTCGAGCCGCACCGCCCCGCCAAGGATGGCGGCGGCAAAATAGGGATGGCAGTTGAAGAACTCGAGGTGCCGCGCTGTGGCTCTGGCGCGCGCCGCGGAGTCCGGATACAGGTCGGCGAGCGCGGGCGCCATGGCGTGCGCGAAGCCCAGGTTCTGCATGCCGCGCGGATTCCAGGCAGCCTGCAGGAAGAGGGAGCGCAGGAAGACTTGCACGAGTGTGCCGGCAGAAACGCGCCGGGCCGGCTGCTCCATTGCCGCCGCCGGGATCACCAAAGGCCTCTCAGCGCCAGCGTCACGGCCAGGACCGCCACCGCAGACAGCGCCGCCAGCGCCGGAGCCCGCGGATCGCGGACCGCCCGCACGGCGCAGGCCGCCGCCACGGCCCAGATGGCGTGCCAGCCGCCCTCCAGCGCCGACAGCGGCATGGGCCCGAGCCGCAGGCGGACGGCGGCGAGCAGGGGGGACAGCAGCACTCCCAGCGCGCAGATCCCCGCCGAGGCGCCGAACGGGAGGAGAAGCCCGCGCAGGTTGACGCCGGCGGCTCCCGGGTCGCCTGCCGCGGCGCGCGCCAGGGCCTCGTCCATCAACATCAGATTTCGCTGCTCGGAGGCGCGCTCCAGGCGGCGGCCGAACAGCGCCAGCGGGAACACCAGGGCAAGGCCCAGCACCGCCAGCGGCGCGTCGACGCCAAAGGGAATGGCCAGCCCCGCAGGCACCACCAGCGAGGTGAGGCCGGCCGCGAGCAGCGACTCGTTGTCGGGCAGGCTGCCGCCCAGGTTCACGCCGCCGAGGAAGAGCAGCTCGAGCGGAATGCCAAGCACCAGCCCGCCTTGCGCGTCGCCCAGGGCCCACCCGAGGAGCGGCCCCAGAACCAGCGGGCGCGAGAGCATGAGCTGCAGGGCGCCCTTGCGCTCGATGGCCGACAGCCCGCCCAGAAGCGCCGCGACGGCCGCGAGGAAGAACAGGTGCGGCGCGCCTCCGGGCACGAGCGGGAGCATGACCTCTCTTACACCCAATGCTCCCGCCTTCGGCCTCAGGCCGCGGCGAACCGCGCTTTCAGATCGCCGAGCAAGACGGGGCGTTCGGAGGGGACCGCGCGGACCTCCACCTCGGTGCCCGACTGCGCCAGTTGATCCAGGCCGGCGAGCTCGGCCGCGTCGAGGAACACCGAGGCCGACACCTGCTTGCGCCCGGCCCCGAAGTGCACGTTGCCGAGGTTGAGCCGCGGGATGGGCACGCCCCGGCCGCGCAGCCTCACCGCATCGCGGACCTCGCGCAGCAAGAGGAGCGTCCGCGCCGACTGCGGGCCCTTGCCGCCCGGCTGCAGCACCTCGGCGGCGGCGTCGAGGCGCATGACCTGGAAGTTGATCCCCGGCGGGATGGCCAGCGCCATGGCCGAGCGCGCCAGCACGTTGCCGGCGGCCTCGTCGTCCGCCACCAGGATGCCCTGCGCGTCCAGGGCCGGCAGCCACGCCTCCAGCACCTGGCCATGAACGAGCCGGTTGTCGACGCGCACCAACGCAATGCCCGGTGGGCTCAACCCATCCTCCGCAACGACTCGCTGAGGTGGCCGATGGAGCGCTGGCCGGCCTCCGCCAGGTCGTGCGCGATCTGCGCGATGGGCTTGCCGCTGGCGCGCAGCCCGGAGAGCTTGAGCAGCATCGGCAGGTTGACGCCGGTGACCACCTCGACCTGGCGTTCGGTGAGGAAGGAGACGCACAGGTTGGTGGGCGATCCCCCCAGCAGATCGGTGAGGAGCAGGACGCCGTCGCCCTGGTCCACCTTCTGGATGGCAGTCTTCAGGTCCGAGCGCACGTCCGGGGAGCTGGCAACGATGCTCACGGGAGCGACTTGTGGCAGGCCGCCCACCACGCCCTCGGCGGTGCGAATCATCTCCTCCGCGAGCTTGCCGTGGGTGGCTACGACGACGCCGATCATGGACGCAATCTAGCGCAGGAGCGGCCGCTGCGCAGGATTACAGCCATGGCGCTGCCGCTCACCGCTTCGAGACCTTGAGTTGGACCGGCGGGGCTTCCTCGTCCACGGGCGGCGGCCCCTCGCGAGCCGGCTCGCTGCTCACCCCCGGAGCCGCGGATCGGTAGACGGCCAGCGTGAGCAGGAAGAGAGGAAGATCGGTCACGAGCACCGCGAGGAGGGCGCGCGAACGCGGCCCGCCGAGCAGGAGGACGGCAGCCAGCGCGCTGGAGGTGAGCTTGGCGGCGACCACCGGAAGGATGGCGTGGCGGCGCTCGCGCGGCCGGCCCGCCGTCACCCAGCATGCGGTTCCCGCAGCGGCCATCATCGCGGCGGCGAGGACGTTCCAGAACTGCGCCTCCGGACCGAAGGCCGGCGTCTCGCCGCCCAGCGTGGCGATGCGAAAGGTCTGCCGCGGGAAGGCCGCGAAAAAGAGCCCGCCCAGCAGATAGACGGCGGCGAAGACGCGGCAGAACGCCGACAGCCGCTGCTCTTGCGGCGAGAGGGTGGATTGCGGCACGCGCGGCTTGTATCACACTCGCAGCGCCCGCGATGCGGGAGGGACTATGCGGACGGACGGCGGTGCCGCTGGAGGATGCGCCCGAAGTCGCGCGTGTACGCGCGAGCTACGATCAAGGAGAGCCGCAACTCCTCGCCTCCGCCGTGGAGTTGCACGGATCGCTGCTCGCCGTAGGCGACGCCCATCCGCCCCGAGTGGGCGAAGCCATCGGCGATGGAAAGGCGATAGCCGAGGCAGAGGTTGTCGCCGTCGGGCCGCGGATCGAGGTCCAACGACATGTTGACGCCGTCGCTGTGCGGGCCGGCTTCATGCGCGAGGTCGAGGTGAAGCGGCCGGCCCTCTTCGCCGATGAGCATCGGACTGGCCAGCAGGTCGCCGGCGCCGTTGCGCACCTCGATGGAATAGAGGACGGCGTCGGAGCGCGGCTCCTCGCCGCGGAGATGGCCGAAGGTCATCTCGGCTCCGAGGAGGCCCAGAGCGAGGCCCGCGACGGCGGAGAACAGCCGCGCGGCGACTGGCCAACGGCGGTGCATCGGCGCTCCTCCTCCCGAGAGAACATCGCACTCTTTCAAGCCCCCGCCACCGCGTCAAGCAACCCGCTCGTCCCACTGTTCGAACACAAGGATCCCACTGATCCGAGGGCTCTTTTTCGGGCCCGGAGCGCTGCGGTCAGTAGATATTCGTCGTGCGTTTCGAGCCGGTGTAGTCGAGCCAGACGGTCTTGAGGTGGGTGAAGAAGTTGGCGCCCTCCTCGGCCATCTCCTTTTCGCCAACGCCGGTGGCCTTGATCCCGCCGAAGGGCAGCTGCGCCTCGCCGCCTACCGTGGGCTGGTTGACGTGGACCATGCCCACTTCGGCCTTCTCCACGAAGCGCATCACCGCGAAGTAGTCGCGCGAGTACACCGAGGCGGTGAGGCCGAACTGCACGTCGTTCGCCAGACGCAGGGCCTCCTCCGGGTCGCGCGCCTGCTGGATGGCGAGGACGGGCCCGAACACCTCCTCGCGCGCCAGCTTCGTCCCGGGCCGCACCTGGTCGAAGACGGTCGGCGCACAGAAGAAGCCGTGCTCGTGCTCGGGCGTGCGCAGCCGCTCCCCGCCGCAGAGCAGCCTCCCTCCCTCCGCCTTCGCGGCGGCGATGGCCTCGAGATCGGTCTTGAGCTGCGAGGGATCGACGGCGGGACCCATCTCCACGCCTTCCTGCATGCCGTTGCCCACCCGCAGCTTGCGGGCGCGCTCCACCACCGCTTCCGTCAGCCTGGGAGCGATGCCGGGCGTCACCACCACGCGCGAGGTCGCCGTGCAGCGCTGGCCGGTGCTTCCAAACCCGCCCTGGAGGATTCCTTCCGCCGCCAACTCGAGATCGGCGTCGTCGAGCACCACCACCGGATTCTTGCCGCCCATCTCCAGGGTCACCTTCACGCCGCGGGCCGCGACGCGCTGGTAGAGCTTGAGCCCGATCTCGTTGGAGCCGGTGAAGCTGACCGCCCGGATGCGCGGGTCGTCCACCAGGGCGTCGCCGATGGCGCCGCCGGGCCCCGTGACCACGTTGAGCACGCCCGGGGGCAGGCCCGCCTCCTGGAAGGCCTCGGACATGAGATGAGTGCAGATGGGCGTCAACGACGCAGGCTTGAGCACCACCGTGCACCCCGCCACCAGCGCCGGCGCCGTCTTCCAGACCGGGATGGCGAAGGGGAAGTTCCAGGGCGTGATCAAGGCCACCGGACCCACCGGCTGCCGCAGCGTGAAGGCGAGCGTGTTGCGCGTCTCGGAGGGGACCGTCCTCCCGTGCTGCCGGAACCCTTCGCCCGCGTAGAACTCCAGCAAATTGAGGCCTTTGAGTACCTCGCCCCGCGCCTCTCCCAACACCTTGCCCTCCTCGCGGCAGAGCGCCTCGGCGAGCAGGTCCACCTTGGCCTTCAAGATGGCGTGGGCGCGGCCCAGCACGCGGCCGCGCTCGGGCCCGGGCGTAGCAGCCCAGCCGGGGAACGCCTTGGCCGCGGCATCGACGGCGGCCGTCGCGTCGGCCGCGCCGCTGCGTGGAAAGTGGCCCAGCACTTCGCGCGTGTCGGCCGGGTTGGTGCAGGGCTCGTACTTGCCGGTGGAAGGCTCCGCCCACTGGCCGCCGATGAAGTTCTTCCTGCGTTCGTCTCCGCGGGGAATGTGCATGTGGGTCCCTCTACGCCGGTGCGGGCCGCGACTCAACCGCGACGCCGGCCCTCCGTCCAGCCGCTCGGCGCGCGGCTCGAATTTTTCTTTCCACGGGCCGCGCGGAACGAGCAAAGTGCGCGTTGCGGACCTCCCACGCGAATGCTAGCGTCCGCGCGCCTTTCCCCCCGGACGCAAGGCTTTCATGTTCAACGGCATTTACAAGCTCTTCTCCCGCGACCTGGCCATCGATCTCGGCACCGCGAACACGCTCATCTACATCCGCGGCATGGGCATCGTCTCCAACGAGCCCTCGGTCGTCGCCGTGCAGCAGGAAGCGCGCGGCGGCAAGAAGGTCCTCGCGGTTGGCAAGGAAGCGAAGGAGATGCTCGGCCGCACGCCGGGCAACATCGTCGCCATCCGGCCGATGAAGGACGGCGTGATCGCCGACTTCGAGATCACCGCGGCCATGCTCCGCTACTTCATCCGCGCCGCGCACAACCGCAGCACGCTGGTGAAGCCGAGGATCATCATCGGCATCCCCTCGGGCATCACCGAGGTGGAGCGGCGCGCCGTGCGCGAAGCCGCGGAGAGCGCCGGCGCCCGCGAGGTCTATCTGATCGAGCAGCCGATGGCCGCGGCCATCGGCGCCGGGCTCCCCATCACCGAGCCGTCCGGCAACATGATCGTCGACATCGGCGGAGGAACGAGCGACGTCGCGGTCATTTCTCTGGCCGGCATCGTCTACGCGAAGAGCGTGCGCGTCGGCGGCGACAAGATGGATGAAGCGATCATCCAGCACATCAAGAGAAAATATAACCTTCTGATCGGCGAGCGGACCGCCGAGCTG